>JACPFR010000004.1 GCA_016182905.1 Elusimicrobiota bacterium | reverse complement strand
GCGCGGCGAGCGGAGCGGCGGCGTTCGGCCGCGCCGCCGGAGCGGGCGTGGCGGGCGGCACGACGCCCGGGGCCTCGCGCCTGGGCGCGCTGGACGCCAACGGCGTGTCCTCGGCGCGCGCCCCCGGGCTCAACGAGACGCCCAAGCTTTCCGCCGGGCCTTCCGGCGGCGGCGGGCCGGGCGACCTCGGCGGAGGGGGAGGGGGAGGCGGGAAGGGAGGCTCGGGCGGCATGGGCGGCGCCGTGCCCGGCGGAAAGCCCAAGGAGTCGGCGGGCAAGCCGACCGGGTCGGATTCGGGCGGCGGCGCTCCCGTCGGGGGCGGCGCCTCCGGCGGGTCCTCGGGACCGTCGGGCGCGAACCCGCCCGCGGGCGAGGAGCCCGGCCCGATCGCCAAGACGGGCGCGCCCGAGGTCGGCGAAGGCGTCCCCAGCGGGAAGAAGTTCAGCCTCACGCGCGGAGGGCCGGCGGTGATCGAGACGAGAACCTTCCTGACGAAGAAGAAGGTCCCGCTCGTCGGCTTCACGGCCAAGATGGCCATCGACGGGGACGGCCCCGGCGGCGGCCGCGACGGCGACCCGACCTACCAGCGGGAGACCGCGCTCAAGTCGAACGGCGCGAGCCTCAACGCGCGCGTCGTGCCGTTCATCGTGATCCCGGGGGACTTCTCGGCGGCCCATCCGACCGTCAAGCTCGGCGACTACGCGGCGGTGACCTACGGCGGCAAGACGAGCTACGCCATCGTCGGCGACGTCGGTCCGAAGGGCGTGCTCGGCGAGGGCTCGCCCGCGCTGGCGCGGGCCGTCGGCATCAATCCGCACCCGGTGAGCGGGGGGGTGCAGAGCGCGAGCGTGCAGTACCTCATCATTCCGGGCAGCCGCAAACCCGCGGTGCCGGGCTCGGCGGCCGAGGTCCAGAGCCAGGTCGGCGCCGCCTTCGAGAACGCCGGCGCCGAGCTCCGTTAGCGCCTCCGCCGGAGCGGGTCCGGGCGGGAAATGCTAAACTCTCCGTCCTTCCCGTGGCGATCCTCCTCAGCTGTCAAAACCTCACCAAGAGCTTCGGCATACGCCCGCTCTTCGAAGGCCTGTCGTTCGGGCTCTTCGAGGGCGAGCGCACCGGATTGATCGGGCCCAACGGCGCGGGCAAGTCCACCTTGCTCAAGATCCTGGCCGGCCTGGAGGCCGTCGACGAGGGGAAGATCGCCGCGCGACGCGGCCTGCGCGTCGGCTACCTGGCCCAGCAGGACCGCTTCGAGACGGTCGGCGAGGGCTGGACCGTCCGCGACGAGCTGGGCCGCGCGCTCCAGGGGCTGGGCCTCGAGGACTGGGAGATCGACATGCGCGTCGAGTCGGGCATGGAGCGATCCGGCTTCGCGGACCCGGACCAGCGCGTCGACAAGCTCTCCGGCGGCTGGCGCAAGCGCCTCGCGATCCTGTCCCAGGTGCTGCGCGAGCCCGACCTGCTGCTCCTCGACGAGCCCACCAACCATCTCGACCTCGAGGGCGTCCTGTGGCTGGAGCGCTTCATGTCGGGTCTCGACTTCGCTTTCCTCACCATCACCCACGACCGCAGCTTCCTGGAGCGCGTGTGCAACCGCGTCGTCGAGCTCAACAAGCGCTACGAGGACGGCCACTTCTCGAGCCAGGGCAACTACAGCGACTTCCTCGAGAAGCGCGAGGAGCTGTTCAGCCATCAGGCCACGCTCCAGCAGACGATGCAGAACACCGTGCGCGGCGAGATCGCCTGGCTGCGCAAGGGGCCCAAGGCGCGCACCACCAAGCAGCAGGCCCGCATCGACCGCGCCGGCGAGATGATCGCCGGCCTCGCCGAGCTCAAGTTCCGCAACGCGCAGGTCCGCGCCACCGAGATCGACTTCGACGCCACCGAGAGGAAGAGCAAGAGCCTCGTGCGCTGCCTCGGCGTCGAGAAGTCCATGGGCGGCAGGAAGCTGTTCGGCCCCTTGGACCTCATGCTGTCTCCAGGAGACAAACTTGGATTGCTGGGTGAAAACGGCTCCGGCAAGTCCACCTTGCTCAAGCTGCTCGCCGGGACGCTCGCGCCGGACAAGGGGACGATGCGCCGCGCGGACCACCTGAAGGTCGTGACCTTCGACCAGCACCGCGAGCAGCTCGACATGACGAAGACGCTCAAGCGCTCCCTGTGCGAGGCCGGCGAGCACGTGGAGTTCAAGGGCTCGCGCATCCACGTCTACGGCTGGGCGGAGCGCTTCCTGTTCCGCACGGAGCAGCTCGAGTACCCGCTGAGCCGCCTGTCGGGCGGCGAGCAGGCGCGCGTGCTCATCGCCCGCCTCATGCTGCGCCCCGCCGACATCCTCCTGCTCGACGAGCCCACCAACGACCTCGACCTGCAGTCGCTCGAGGTGCTGGAGAACAGCATGATGGAGTTCCCCGGAGCCCTCGTGCTCGTCACCCACGACCGCTACCTGCTCGAGCGCGTCAGCCAGCGCATCCTCGCCCTCGACGGCAAGGGCAACGCGAATTTCTACGCCGACCTGTCCCAGTGGGAGGCGGCGCGAGAAGAATCGGATTCCCTCGGCGCCATGCATCCGGTCGCTCCGGCGCCCGTCCGGGACGAGCGGTCCCTTGACCCCAAGGAAGCCAAGGAGCTCTCGAAGATGGAGGCGTCCATCAAGGCCGCGGAGAACGAGGCCGCGCTGGCCCGCGCGGCGCTCGAGGACCCCGCCGTCGCGACCGACGCCCCGGAGCTGATCAGGCGCCAGGCGCGCCTGGACGAGGCCCGTCAGCGGGTCGAGGCCCTGTTCGCGCGCTGGAACGAGCTCGAAGCCCGGCGTTGACTGTAACCGTTTCGTCATTGAACTTCCGGCGGGAAGCCCTATACTTACATCGATGCGCCTGAGACCTCTCGTTCTGTGCGCCCTGCTGTCGTCCGTCGCCGCCTGCGGCGAGGCCGACGGCCCCGCCGCGCGCGAGGAGCGCCTCCTGCGCGCCGCCCGCAACGGCGACGCGCGGACGGTCGTCCGCCTCCTCGACGCCGGGGTGGACGTCGAGGCGCGCAACCCCGGCGACGCCTGGACGCCGCTGATGTGGGCCGCGGTGCGTGATCACGCGGACCTCGTCAAGCTTCTGACGGCCCGCGGGGCCCGCATCGAGGTCCGCGACCGCAAGGGGCTCACCGCGCTGCTGGTCGCGGCGCGCTGGGGGAGCAGGAAAGGCGTCGGCGCCCTGCTCGACGCCGGGGCCAGCATCGGCGCCGTGGACGAGATCGGCTGGAACGCCCTGATGTGGTCGTGCTTCAAGGGGCAGACGGACATGGCGGCGCTCCTGCTCGACCGCGGCGCGTCCCTCGAGGGCCTCGACCCCGACGGGCGCACGCCGCTGATGCTCGCGGCGAAGAAGGGCCATGAGAAGACGGCGGCTATGCTGCTGACTCGCGGCGCCTCGATCGCGACGCGCGGGCCCGACGGGCTGACGGCGGCGGACCTGGCCGAGAAGAACGGCTACGACGACCTGGCTCGCCGGCTCCGGCCGCGCTGAGGCGCGCGCGCTCCCTCCGTCGGAGCGTTTCGCGGTTGTTTCGGGCCGGTAAAAGAACGGCAACGGAAAACCCTTTGTTTAGCGGTAAAAAATCGGCAAAGCCCTCTTGCGGATCCTCGCCCCCGGGCTTATACTGAACGCATGACCGCCAAAGTGAAATCGGTGCTCACCGTCGTCTCAGAAGCGCTCGAGACCGCCGCGGGCTACGCGCTCGTCGCGGTCGGCATCTACGCCGCGATCTTCGTGGACATGACCGGGGGCGGCTCCCTGTGGAACACGCTGCGCCACTTCCAGGCGACGTCCCGGGAAGGGATCGAGTCCCCGAACGCGACCCGCGTGATCAAGGTTCCGACCCAGGTGGTCGAGGAGAAGGTCCACGAGGACCGCATCCTCGCCGTTTTCGACGACGCGTCCCCGGCGACCGAGGTCGCGGCGGTGTACGAGGCGCCGGAGTCGGCCGCCTCCCGCCCCTCCGCCGCGTTCACGGACACGCCCGCCGATCCGAAGTCCGGCAAGACCTGGAAGAAAGGGATCAAGGGCGAGCTGAGGAATTTCACCGTGTACGGGAAGGGCGATCAGACCACCTCGGCGGCGATGCCGGTCGGCACGGCCGTCCGCGACGACACTCCCGCGGTCGCGGCGACGGCGGCGGCAGGCTCCGCCGCGCGCGCGGCCACCGAGGCCGCGGCCCGTCCCGGCGTCGGCTCGCGGCTCTCCCGCGGCGCGCTGGCCGCGTCGGAGACCTCGCGCAACGTGCGCTGACGCCGCGCTACTTCTGAGGCGGCACGAACGGCGAGGCGAAGTCCTTGCCCGTCAGCGCGACGGACTTGACCGACGCCGCCGGGAAGCGCAGGCGCTGGTCG
Organism: Elusimicrobiota bacterium; assembly: GCA_016182905.1. Taxonomy (NCBI): domain Bacteria; kingdom Pseudomonadati; phylum Elusimicrobiota; species Elusimicrobiota bacterium. The sequence continues at coordinate 188,772 of JACPFR010000004.1, read as the reverse complement.
GAGTCCTTCGGGATCATCTCGATGTACGCCTCGCCCTTGAACGGCGCCAGCTCGCGGTTGAACAGGTAGCCCTCGAGCGTCTTGCCGTCGGCGAAGGTCACGGTCACGTGGCCCCGGAAGTCGAACGCCTCGTCGATCTGCGCGGCCACGTCCTTCGGAAGAGTCATGTCGTCTCCTGTCCTATCCGATGAGAGCCGTCAGGCTCGCCACGGTCGCGTCCCAGTCCCCGTCCGCGGCTCCGCCCTGGGCGAAGTCCGCGCGCCCGCCGGCCGAGCCGCCGTGCGCGGCGGCGAAGGCCTTGGCGATCTTCGCCGCGTCCACGCCCTTGCCCGCCATGTCCGGCGTGGCGGCGAGCACGAACGACAGCTTGCCCTCGCCGGGCGCGGCGAGGAAGACGAGGCCGGATCCGACCTCGGCCTTGATCTTGTCGGACAGCCCTCTCAAGGATTTGGGGTCCGCTCCCACGAGGCGCTGCACGCACAGCTTCACGCCCTTGACCTCGACGACGGTTTTGCCCGCCTCGGCCTGCGCCGCGAGCTTGTTGGCCTTGAGCTGGGCGAGCTGCCCCTCGAGCTGCTTGAGGCTGTCGATCTTGGCGGGAGCCTTCCCGCCGAGCGCCTCGATGGCGGCGATCAGCTCGTCCTGTCGCGCCAGCGCGTCGGCCTGGGCCTTCGCCTTGGCCGCGTGCTGCGCCGCGGCGTATTCCTCGACCGCCTTGCCCGCGAGCGCCTCGATGCGGCGCACGCCGGAGGAGGCCGACGACTCCTTGACGATCTTGAAGGCGACGATCTCGGCGGTGTTGTCCACGTGCACTCCGCCGCACAGCTCGAGGCTGAAGCGGTTCTTCGGCTCCGCCCAGGCCTTGGGGCCGATCAGCAGGAAGCGGGGCTCGGCGCCATAGTCCTCCCCGAGCAAAGTGGTCGCGCCGAACTCGGCGACCCGGGCGACGGGATGGCACTGCGCGACGACGGGGTGCGCGGCCTTGATCTCGGCGTTGACGATGTCCTCGATCCTCTTGAGCTCGTCGGGCGTGATCGCCTTCGGATAGGTGAAGTCGAAGCGCAGCTTGTCCGGGCCGACGTAGGAGCCGGCCTGGCGGATGCTCCCGCCGAGCACGCGCTTGAGCGCCTCGTTCATCAGGTGGGTCGCCGTGTGGTGGGGCTTGATGCGCGCGCGGCGCTCGGCGTCCACCCTGGCGCGGACCTCGGTGCCGACGAGCAGGCGCGCGCCCATCTCGACGAGGTGGACGAACACGGCGCCGTGCTTCTGCGTGTCGGCCACGCGCGCGAGCACGCGCGAGCCGTCCGCCGCGATCAGGTCTCCCGTGTCGCCGACCTGCCCGCCGCCCTCGGCGTAGAACGGGGTGCGGTCGAGCACGATGAGGCCCGGGGACGAGGCGATCACCGTCGCCGTGCACTCCTGCGCGACGTAGCCCACGAACTCGGTGCGGGCCGCGCCGGCGGCGATGGCCGCGAGGTCGTTCTCTCCGGAGCCCTTCCAGGACGCGCGCGCGATCTCGGAGGCCTTCTCGGAGGCGGCCTTGAAGCCGGGCTCGTCGACGGCGACGCCCTGCGACGCGCATATCTCCTTGGTCAGCTCGAGGGGGAAGCCGAAGGTCTCGTACAGGCGGAACGCGGCCTCGCCCGACAGGTGCTTGCCGGACTTCTGCAGCGCCTTGGTCAGCTCTGCCTCGCCGGCGTGCAGGGTCTCGAGGAACTTGGCCTCCTCGGTCTTCATCACGGCCTGGACCTGCTCGGAGGCGGCGCGCAGCTCGGGATAGCCCGGCGCGAAGATCTCGATCGCCTCGGGGACGAGGAGGTGCAGGAACGGGCGGTCGAAGCCCATCAGCTGGCCGTAGCGCGCCGCGCGGCGCACGAGGCGGCGCAGGACGTAGCCGCGCTCGACGTTCGAGGGGATGATGCCCTCGCTCATCAGCATGGTCGCGGCGCGCGCGTGGTCGGCGATGACCCTGAATCCAAGGGCATGCTTCGGGTCTTGAGGGTCTGTTCCGAGGATCTCGGCTGCTTTAGACACGATCGGCGCGAACAGGTCGGTGTGGAAGGGGGACTTGGTGCCCTGCGCGCAGAACGCGAGGCGCTCGAGGCCCATGCCGGTGTCGATGCACGGCCGCGCCAGCGGCTTGAGGCTCCCGTCGGGCTGGCGGTCGAAGCCGGTGAACACGAGGTTCCATATCTCGATGTAGCGGTCCCCGTCGCCGCCGACGACGTCGTCCTTGCCCGTCGCGAACTCGGGCCCGAGGTCGTAGTAGATCTCGGAGCACGGCCCGCAGGGGCCCGTCGGTCCCATGTTCCAGAAGTTGGTGTCCTCGCCGAGGCGCACGGCGGCGTTCGGGGCGCCGACCTTGCGCCACAGCTCGACGGCCTCGTCGTCTTCTTTATAAACGGTAGGGTACAGACGCTTGGGATCCAGGCCGACGTCCTTGGTCAGGTACTCCCAGGCCCAGAAAACGGCTTCCTGCTTGAAATAGTCGCCGAACGAGAAGTTGCCCAGCATCTCGAAGAACGTCATGTGCCGCAGGGTCGTCCCGACTCGCTCTATGTCTGTCGTTCTGAAACACTTCTGGGACGACGTCGCGCGCTTGAGGTCGGTCTTGAGCCCGAGGTAATAGGGCTTGAACGGGACCATGCCGGCGGAGTTGAACATGAGCGTCGCGTCCCCCTGGGGGACGATCGGCGCGGAGGCCTTGAGCGTGTGGCCGTTCTTGACGAAGAAATCGAGATAGCCGGAGCGGAGCTGGGAGCTGGTCTTCATGGGGGATGATGATTATAGCTGTTTCCGGAAACAGTTATAATCGCTCATGGAATTGGACGGCTTCGAGCGTTTCGACTTCACCGCCGGCGGCGTCTCCAAGCCCGTCTACCGCGCGGGGTCCGGCCCCGCCGTCGTCCTCATCCATGAGCTGCCCGGCATGGTCCCCGAGTGCGTCGAGCTCGGCCGCAAGGTCGCCGCCGAGGGCTACACGGTGTACATGCCGCTGCTGTTCGGCGCGCCGATGCAGAACTACGGGGTCAAGCCCGTCCTCTGGGCGTGCGTGTGGAAGGAGTTCAGCGTGCTGAGCACGCACGGCAAGAGCCCCGCCGCCGACTGGCTGCGCGCGCTGTCGCGCAAGGCGTTCGCGGAGCGCGGCGGCAGGGGCGTGGCCGCGATCGGCATGTGCTTCACCGGGCGCTTCGCGCTCTCGCTGATGATGGACAAGGAGCTGATCGCGCCGGTGCTGTGCCAGCCCTCTTCCTCCTATAGCGAGTCGGCGATGGGCATCCCCGAGGCCGAGTGGGACAACGCGGTGAAGCGCTCCCGCGAGGAGAACATCCCCGTCCTCGGCATGCGCTTCGCGGGCGACTCCCTGTGCCGCGCCGCGCGCTTCGACGCGCTGCGCGACGGCTTCGGCGAGCGCTTCCGGGAGGTCGTGGTCCCGGGCGCGCGCCATTCGGTGCTGACCCTGCACTTCAAGGACATGAGCCCGGACGAGCGGACGCGCGTCTGGGGCGAGTTGACCTCGTACCTGCGCGAACGGCTCGGGGCGTGAGCGCCTACGACGCGGTCATACTCGGCTCGGGCGGCGCGGGCCTGATGTGCGCGTTGACCGCGGCCAAGCGCGGGCGGAAGGTCGCCGTCCTCGACCACGCGGCCAAACCCGGCGGCAAGCTCATCATCTCCGGCGGCGGCCGCTGCAACTTCACGAACCGCGAGGTGAGCGCGGACAACTTCGTGTCGGAGAACAGGCACTTCGCCAAGTCGGCCTTGTCCCGCTTCACCCCCGAGGACTTCATCGCGATGGTGGAGGCGCACGGCATCGCCTATCACGAGCGCAGGCACGGCCAGCTCTTCTGCGACGGCTCCGCGCAGCGGATCATCGACATGCTGGTGAAAAGCGCCCGCGAAGCGGGCGCCGAGCTTTTTCAAAGGCACAAGGTGATGTCCGTCGAAAGGAACGGGGATTTTTATTCCGTCGCGACGGACATGGGCGTCTTCACGGCGAGCAAGCTCGTCGTCGCCACCGGCGGCCTGTCGTTCCCGAAGTTCGGCGCGACGCCGGTCGGCTACGACATCGCCGAGCAGTTCGGCCTGAAGCTCGTCCCGCGCGCCCCCGCGCTCGACGGCTTCGTCTTCAGCGGCGCCGACCGCGTCCGCCTCGAGGGCTTCTCGGGCATCGCTCTCGACGCGGCGATGGCGACGAACGGCGTCGTGTTCCGCGAGAACCTGCTGTTCACCCACGCCGGCTTCAGCGGCCCGGTCGCGCTGCAGGCGTCCCTGCATTGGAGGCCGGGCGGCGAGGTCCGCGTCGACTTCATCCCGGGCCTGTCCCGCGAGGGACTGATGGAGTGGTTCGCCTCGCGCAAGGGCAACAAGCTCGAGATCAAGAACCAGATGGCCGCCCTCGTGCCCAAGCGCCTGGCCGAGCGCTTCTGCGATCTCTGCCTGCCCGACGCGCTCGACATGGGCAACTACCCGAAGAAGGAGCTCGCCGCGTTCTGCGAGAAGCTCCAGGATTGGCGCTTCGTCCCCGCCGGGACCGTCGGCTACGGCAAGGCCGAGGTCACCCGCGGCGGCGTCGACACCTCCGAGCTCTCGTCGAAGACCATGGAGGCCCGCAAGGCGCCGGGCCTTTATTTCATCGGCGAGGTCGTCGATGTCACCGGCTGGCTCGGCGGCTTCAACTACCAGTGGGCCTGGGCGTCCGGGAAAGCCGCGGGCGACGCTCTGTGAACTTCGGATGTGTTAAAATCCCGGCATGACCGCGACCACCGACTGCCCCTGCCAGAGCAAGAAGCCCTTCTCCTCGTGCTGCGAGCCGTACATCACCGGCAAAGCCGCCGCCCCGACCGCCGAAGCGCTGATGCGCGCCCGCTACACGAGCTACGCGACGGGCAAGATCGACTTCATCGAGAAGACCCACGCGCCCGAGAGCCGCGCCGACTTCGACCGCAAGGCGTCGGAGAAATGGGCGAAGGACTCGACCTGGCGCGGGCTCGCCGTCGTCGCCACCAAGGACGGCGGACCGGAGGACAAGACCGGCATCGTCAGCTTCATCGCCGGCTTCTCCCAGAACGGACAGGACTACGAGCATCACGAGATCGCGACCTTCCGCAAGGAAGGCTCCAACTGGCTCTTCGTCGACGGCAAGTCCCCGAAGCCCGAGACCCACGTCAACACCGGCCCCGACGTCGGCCGCAACGAGCCCTGCCACTGCGGCTCCGGCAAGAAGTTCAAGAAGTGCCACGGGCGATAAGGCCGCCGCTTACTTGAAGTCGGAGGAGGGGATGCCGCCGGCGCGCAGCCAGGTCTTCAGCGCGTCGATGTAGGAGGCGTCGGAGATCCGGCTGGACTTCTTCTGGCGATAGCCGTCGATCCGCCACTTGCCGTCCCGGCGGGTGACGTAGAAGGCGATGGTGTGGCTCTGGATGTCGGGGTCGCGGTTGGCGTAGCCGCGAAGGAACTGGCGGCCGTTGAAGTCGGCGTACAGGAAGACGCCGTCGCGGGAGACTTCCTCGACCGACTTGCCGCCTTTGACCCCCATGGCTCCGGCGACGCCTCGCATCAAGTCGCCCTGGGCGTTGTCGGGATACTTGGCGACCGCGCGCTCGAGCTCGTCGTTGGTCAGAGCCATCTCGACCTGGTTCTCGAGGCTCGCGTCCGGGATGGCGTCGAGGTTCCGGATCAGCCCGCGCTTGGCCATCACGGCCTCGACGTGGGGAACGGTGACGCCGTACTCGGCGGCGAGGCGGATCAGCAAGGCGGCGTGACGGCGCAGCTTGGGATCGAGCTCGGCGGCGACGCGCTCGTCGGCCGCGGCCTTGCCGGGGACGAGCTCCCGCCGCACGGAGGCGGCGCGCGGGGAGTCCCGCGGGATGCCGTTCTCGTCGAGCCAGTCGCCGAGGAGGGAGTCCGCCTCGCGCTCGGTGGGGGCGCGCATCCCGCCCATGATGCCCTTGATGAAGCGCCGCGCGGCGGCGAGATCGGGGTTGACGGGGGGCGCGCGCGCCGGGACGGGCGCGGACTCGGCCTGCCAGGCCTCGGGAGTCTGCCGGGCCTGGAAGTAGCTCAGCACCGCGTCGAAGTTCTTGCTCTCCTCGGGCGGGAGCAGGGCGAACAGCGGGTTCTGCTTGAGGACGCTCAGGAACTTGAAGCTGCCCGCGAGCATCATCTCGTCGGTCGGGCCGGGGCCCTTGCCGATGGCCTGGAGCTGAGCCCGGATCTCGACGGCGAGGCCCTCGACGCGCTTGCGCGCGTCGGCGAGGGAGCCCACGTAGGTGGAGGACTGATCGGCGAAGGCGAGGTTCTTTCCCCAGGCCACGGCCCAATCGCCCTCGCCCGGGAAGGCCTCGGCGGCGGCCTTGGCGAAGGCGTCCTGCTTGGCCTGCAGCTTCGCCGGGTCCATGTCGAAGTCCGTGGCCATGATCAGGGCCTTGACCTGGGCGGCGGTGAAGCCGAAGCCGCCGCCGAAGTCCAGCAGCAGGGCCCGGGCCTCGTCGTCCTGGTCCAGGTGCTCGAGCGTGGCCGCCACCCGGGCGGGAGTGTTCTCGGCCCTCGCGGGGTCCACGTCGTGGAGGGCCGCGGCGAGTATCAGGAGGATCTTCTTCTCGGCGGGGAGGTTCCGGCCGGACAGGATGCGCGCGGTGAGGTTCGCCACCTCGCGGGTGTGGCCGAGGCCGTGGTAGATCGAGCTCTGATTCCCCGGATGGCGCGTCCCCAGGAAATCGTAGAGCCGGGCGAGCAGGCCTTGCGGGACCCCGAGCTTGCCCAGCTCCAGGAGGAAGTAGACCGGGGGGCCCGCGGGCGGCCCGGCGGGGGCGGCCGCGGGGTCGTTCTTGGGAGGCGTTCCCGGCGGCGCGGCGGCCGCCTGAGCGGGCTTGGAGCCGGGCTTTTCCGCGGCGGCGGCCGCGGGAGCCGGGGACTGGGCCAAAGCGGAGGGGGCCAGTCCCTGATTAAGGGAGACGGCCGGCGCCGCCAAGGCCGGCGCCAGGGCGCCGGAGAGAGACAGGGGGGTGAGCACGCTCCCGTTCTGGAGGCCGATCGGAGCCACGCCCCCGGCGTTGAGGGAGGTTCCGACCGTGCCCGAGGTGCCGGCCGCGGCGTCGGCCCCGGCGTTGGTCTTGATCTGGGCGCCGGCCGGGAGGGGCCATGCAATTAAGGTAAGAATCAGCGGGAGGGTAAGAGTGGGCCGCATTCCGGGAGTGTAGACCCGGTTCGGGGCCCTGTCAAGGGGTCCGGGAAACAGTTTTAATAAGATTTCGTTGACAGGCCTGAATCAGTCTGTTATAACATCACCGACGGAAGAACACGCATGCGCAAGAAAATCCTCGACGTACTGGCCCGCCGCCTCACGGTCCTCATCATCCCCCAGACGCAGATGAAACCCTGGCGCTGGCAGTGCTCCACCGGCTTTTTCCTGTTCTGGTTGGGCCTTTGGTCGGCCATGACCATCGGGGCGGGCGTGGTGGCCGGCCGTCACGTCGACTATTGGATCACCAAGGCCGACAACCAGGTCATGCTCACCAAGATGACCCGCCTGGCCCAGGAGATGGACCGCGCCCGCTACGCGCTCGACCAGGCCCGGGGCACGGACCGCCAGCTGCGCGGCCTGCTCTCGATGGCCAACAACCGCGACCCGATCGAGGCCGCCACCGGCGTCGGCGGGCCGACCTTGGCCGACCGGCTGAGCCTGGGCAAGATGCTCAACGGCGGGGCCTCCGCCATCCGCCAGGCCGACTGGCACCGCGAGATCGAGCGCATCCGCCACGACGCCGAAGGACGGCTGGCGAGCTTCCAGGAGATCGGCTGGTACGTGGGCAACCAGAAGAGCCTGCGCAACGCGACGCCGACCCTGTGGCCCACCAAGGGCGTGGTCACCTCGGGGTTCGGCTACCGGTTCTCCCCGATGCGCCGCGGCGAGAGCCAGGGCGAGGCCGGCGACAACGGCGAGTTCCACGCCGGCATCGACATCGCCAACGCCGCCGACACCTTGGTGCAGGCGACCGCCGACGGCACCGTCCGCTTCTCGGGCTGGTCCCACGGCTACGGGAACATGGTCGTCATCGACCACGGCTACGGCCTGAGCACCTTATACGGGCACACCTCCAAGACCTTGGTGAAGATCGGCGACCGCGTGGTGCGCGGCCAGGTGCTCGGCTACATGGGCACCACCGGCCGCTCGACCGGCGCGCACCTGCACTACGAGGTGTGGCGCCAGGGCCGGCCCATCAATCCCTGGACCTACCTGAAGGTCGGCCCCGGACCCGAGCTCCTCGGCTACCTTCCCCGCGCCCCGAAGGCCCGGTCCTGATGTTCGGCGAGAAGAGCGGACGCGGAGACGCGCGCGAAGGCATGACCTTGATCAGCGAGGACGCCTTCTTCCACGGGACGCTCGTCGTCAAGGGCTCGCTGCGCGTCGAGGGCGCCTTCGAGGGAGACATCTCCGACGCGGTGGACGTCGAGGTGGGCGCGAAGGGCCGCGTGATCGGCAACCTCGCGGCCGAGACCGTCGTGATCGCCGGCGAGGTCGTCGGCGACATCGTCGCGGCGCGCTCCCTGGAGATCCTTCCGGGCGGCCGCGTGACCGGCGACATCCGCGCCCCGAAGCTGAAGATCGACGACGGGGCCTTCTATGAGGGCGCCTGCTCCATGGGCTCCGACGAAGGCAAGTCCCGCCGGCGCCGCTCGCGCGCCGAGACCGACGCGTCCCAGCCTGCGGACCCCGTCTCCTAGATGTTAAGATTGACCTAGGCCCCCGCCCAAAACCAAGGAGTCCCATGATCTCATTCCTGCGCCGCCATCAGAAAAGCATCTTCGTCGCGACCATCTCCGTCTTCCTGTCCGGCAGCTTCGTCGGCCTCGGCGGCTTCTACTTCACGAGCCGCGACAACGACGGCGCCGTGGCCCGGATCGGCGAGAGCAAGATCCCGGCCCAGCGCCTGCTGCTGCGCGTCAACCAGTACGCCGACGCCCTCCGCCAGAAGGGGACCGAGGTCGACGACGCGATGATGTCCCGCCTCAAGCGCGAGATGCTCAACGACATGATGATCGAGGAGATGATGGCGCTGAAGGCCGACGAGCTCGGCCTGAAGGTCACCAATGACGAGCTTTCTCGCGATATCCGCGCGACGCCGGCCTTCCAGCGCGACGGCCGGTTCGACCAGGACGTCTACTTTCGCCAGGTGCGCGCGATCTTCCGCGAGAACCCCCAGGAGTACGAGCGCAACCGCCGCAAGGCCATCAAGAGCGGCCGCCTGAAGCAGCTGATCTACCGGGTGGCGAAGGTCCCGGCCTCCGAGGTGGACGCCGCCTACGCGCAGGTCATGAAGACCGCGCCGAAGAAGGACCTGGCCAAGATCACCAAGGAGGCGGTCGCGCAGAACCTCCAGCAGCAGCGCGCCGTCGAGCTGATCAACCACTGCCTCAAGCAGCTCTCCGCGCGCGTCGAGCATCAGATCTGGTTCGACCGCGTCGACTCGGGGGCGAACTCGTGAGCGACATACTCGTCGTCGGCTCCGTCGCGCTCGACTCCGTCAAGACCTCCGCGGGCAAGTCCGTCGAGGCCCTCGGCGGCTCGGCCACCTATTTCGCGCTCTCCGCGAGCTATTTCTCGTCGGTCGCCCTCGTCGGCGTCGTCGGCGAGGACTTCCCGGCCGAGCACCGCCGCACGCTCAAGCGCCGCAGCGTGGACCTCGAGGGCCTGAAGGCCGCGAAGGGCAAGACCTTCCGCTGGTCCGGCAAGTACGGCAAGGACGCGGCCGTCGCCGAGACCTTGGCGACGCACCTCAACGTCTTCAAGGAGTTCAAGCCGGTCCTCAACGAGGCCCAGCGCAAGGCGCCGGTCGTGTTCCTCGCGAACATCGATCCCGAGCTCCAGTCCGAGGTGCTGGCGCAGATGAAGGGCCCCGCGCTCGTCGCCTGCGACACGATGAACTACTGGATCGAGTCGAAGCCCGCCGCGATCAAGAAGCTCCTCGCCAAGGTGGACATCTTCTTCTCGAACGACCAGGAGGCGATGCGGCTGACCGGCGCGCCGAACGCGCTGCAGGCCGCCGAGGTCCTCGCCGATTGGGGGCCTTCGGTCATCGTCATAAAAAAAGGCGAGCACGGGGCTTTGATGAAGGTCGGCAGCAAGTTCTTCGTGTACCCCGCCTACCCGCTGGCGCGCATCAAGGACCCGACGGGCGCGGGCGATACGTTCGCGGGCGGGTTCCTCGGCTACCTGGCTTCCTCGGCTTCGTACGAGGATGTCTCGCATCTCAAGCGCGCGATGGCCTACGGCACGACGATGGCCTCGTTCAACGTCCAGGACTTCTCGACGAAGAACATCGAGGACCTGGAGCGCGACGTCATCGACGAGCGCTTCCACGACCTCGCGGAGCGCATGACGATCCCCCGCGCGGACGAGTTCCTGAAGGCCCGGCGCGCCGTCGCGGCGTGATCCGGCTCGAAGGCCTCAGCAAGACCTTCGGCGCGTACAAGGCCGTCGACGACCTCCACCTGGAGGTCCGCCCCGGCGAGATCTTCGGCTTCCTCGGGCCCAACGGCGCCGGCAAGACCACGACGGTCAAGATGATGACCGGCCTGCTGAAGCCGTCCGCCGGGCGGGTCCTCGTCGGCGGGCGCGACATGGCCGCCGACCCCATCGCCGCCAAGCGCGCGATGGGCCTCGTCCCCGACGAGCCCTTCGTCTACCCGAAGCTCACCGGCGCCGAGTACCTGCGTTTCGTCGGGGAGTTGTACGGCGTCGCCTTGCCCGACATGAAGAAGCGCGTGCCCGAGCTCCTGGAGATGTTCGAGCTGAGCCCGTGGGGCGGGGAGCTGCTCGAGAGCTATTCCCATGGGATGCGGCAGAAGCTCGTGTTGGCGGGAATATTGCTTCATGAACCTAAAATACTCGTGCTCGACGAGCCGATGGTCGGGCTCGACCCGAAGAGCGCGCGCCTGGTCAAGGACATCTTCCTGAAGCTCGCCGAGCGCGGCACCGCGATCTTCATGTGCACGCACGTCCTCGAGATCGCCGAGAAGCTGTGCCACCGCATCGGCATCATGATCGGCGGGAAGATGATCGCCTGCGGCACCCTCGACGAATTGCGCGAGCAGTCCAAGAAGGAGGGGCGCGACCTCGAGAGCGTCTTCCTGAGCCTGACCGGCGGCGCCGAGTATTCGGCGCTCCTCAAGTACCTGTAAGATGCTCGGCACCTTGCTGCGCCGCCGCGCGCGGACCTTCGTCAACACGATCGGCGCCTGGACCGGCTACGAGTGGCTGCGCAACGCGGCGTTCGGCTCGGCGGGCTTCGGGCTTTTGTTCGGCCTGCACTACGGCTTCTATCGCCTCCTCAAATACCTGTCCACGGTCGAGCTGATCGGCCTCCTGCTGACCTGGAAGCTCACCGCGATGCTGCTGCTCATGACCTTGTCCATGGTCGTCGTCTCGAGCCTGCTGACCGCGCTGACGACCTTGTTCTACTCCTACGACCTGAAGTTCCTGATGAAGGCCCCCGTCAGCCTGCGCTCGGTGTTCCTCGACAAGTCCCTGGAGAGCGCGTTCTTCGCCTCCTGGATGATCGGCCTGATCCTCGTCCCGTACGTCGCCGCCATCATGCGCGTTCAGCACCTGGGCATGGGGTTCCTCGCGGCGTTCCTCGTCGCCGTGCCCCCGTTCCTTCTTCTGGCGGCCTCCTTCGGGATAGGCTTCACGCTCCTGCTCCTGTATCTGTTCCCGTCGTCCCGCACCCGCGACGTGGTCTGGGTCTTTTCCAGCCTGTCTTTGACGGTCACCTACGGTCTGGTCCGCTTCGCCCAGCCCGAGAAGCTCATCCGTCCCGACGCCCTCAAGGTCGTCGCCGAGTACCTCAACTTCCTCCAAGCCCCGACCGCGCCGTACCTCCCGTCGTGGTGGCTGGCCGAGGCGCTGCGCATGGCGGCGGAGGGCGCCTGGCGCGGCTACGCCGTCCGGGCGATCGGGCTGTGGGCGGCGGCGTTCCTGGTGTACGGATTGTTGGTCGCCCTCGCCGGGAAGGTGTACTTCATCGGGTACAGCGGAGCGCAGGAGGGGGCGCTGCGCAAGCGCGTCCACGACTTCAAACTCCTTCCTGAACAACGGATCTTGGGGACTCGTTCCGCGGCCGTGCTCCTCTGGAAGGAACGAACGACGTTCTTTCGCGACGTCAAGCACTGGTCCCAGATCCTTCTGATCATAGGACTGGTGTTCGTGTACCTGTTCAGCATCCAGCGCCTGCCGCTGGATTCCGCCGAGCTGAAGAGCCTCGTCTCCTTCCTCAACGTGGGCACCGCAGGCTTCGTCCTCGCCGCGCTGGGCCTGCGCTTCACCTTCCCGGCGATCAGCCTCGAGGGGAAGTCCTGGTGGGTCCTGCGCAGCGCCCCGATCGACGTCGGCCTGGTGATGCGCGAGAAGCTCCTCTTCTCCGCGATCCCGATCCTGAGCATCTCGGCGATCCTGGCCCTGATGACGAACTGGCTCCTCGCGGCGGACCGCTTCACGTCGATCCTCTCCTTCGGCGCGCTGCTCACCGTGGGCCTCGCCGTCTGCGTGATGGGCGTGGGCTTCGGCGCGCTGTTCCCGAACTTCACCGTCGAGAACATCCATCAGATCGAGTCGTCGGTGGGAGGCTTCGTCTACATGGCCGCCTGCCTTTTCTACGTCGGCTTCACCATCGCCGTGCTCGCCGCGCCGATGCAGATGCACTTCGCGGAGCGCTTCGGGACGGGCGTCTGGAACTCGCGCGTCGCGCTCTACTCCGGCGCCGGGTGGCTGGCGCTGAACGCCGTTGCTATGATAGCGCCCTGGACGCTCGGCCGCCGGGCGTTGGAGAACCATGAATAAGATCCTCTTTGCCGTCCTTCTGTTCGCGTCGCCGGCCTCCGCCGCGCCTCAAGTCGCGGTCGTGATCGACGACTTCGGCCTGAACTACAAGAAGACCCCGCCCGACGAGGAGTGGCTGGCCCTGCCCGGCGCGATGACCTTCGCCGTGATGCCCGAGTCGCCGCGCACGAAGAAAGTCTCGCCGCTCGTCTCCGCCGCCGCGTCGAAGGAGTTGATGATCCACTACCCGTTCGACCCGTTCCAGTCCCTGAAGCTGGCCAAGGACGCCGTGGACCCCGAGGACGCCCTCAAGACCGCCGCGCTCCTCGACAAGGCGATGAAGCAGATTCCGAACGCGAAGGGCCTCAACAACCACCGTTCCTACAAAGCGACGAAGAACCGGCCCCTGATGCGCGCCTTCATGGCCCAGCTCAAGCCCACGGGGATGTACTTCCTCGACTCGAAGGTCTCCGAGAAGAGCGTCGCGCACGCGGAGGCCGCGGCGGCCGGCATCCCCGCGGCGACGAACGACGTCTTCCTCGACACGGCCGAGCTTCACACGCAGGCCTTCTGCGCGAAGATGCTGCGCCAGGCCGTCGCGCGCGCCCGCAAGCACGGCTCGGCGATCGCGATCGGCCATCACTACTTCCGGTCGACGTTCGACTGCCTCAAGGAAGAGATGCCGAAGCACGAGAAGGACGGCGTGGTGTTCGTGAAGGCGTCCGCCCTCGCCCGCTGAGGCGGGCCGCTACTGGTAGATGACGACTGACGGCTTCGGCTCGAGCTCGAGGAGCTCCCGCGGCGTCATCAGCGGCTTGTCGTTCTTGTAGAACAGCTTGATCCCGGCGTGCTGGACGGGCTCGTTCTTGACCGTGACGCGGTAGACCCGCCGCTTGAGCGCGGGGGAGCCGAAGCCGTCCATGACGACGGCGATCTGCACGCGCGGGTCGAGGCGGATGCGCTCGCGGCGCATGAGCATCTCCTCGGTGAAGCGGTGGACGATCAGGAGCTTCGGCGGCAGGCCCCCGTTCGCGGCGATTGTGGAGAGCAGGATGGACGCGACGTTGACGTCCTCCCCGTCGCTCGTGCCGATCCGCTTGCCCGGACGCACCGTCCTCGGCATGTCGAACTCGGGGTCGAGGGCCAGGTGCACGTGCGGCCGCGACAGGAACGGGCGCAGCCGCTCGACCTCCGCTCTCACCGTGCTGTGGCCGATCTGCACGTCGAGGATCACGAGCCAGCCCCGGCGCGCGGCCCAGCCGATGACCTTCTCGATGAGCGCGTCGGGCATGCGGTTGTTGTAGCGGCCGTCGGGCCCCGGCGTCGGGGAGGCGACCGTGGCCACCAGCTCGAGCGCGGGCAGGACCGGCGTCGCGGGATCGGCCTTCCGCCACTCCGCGGCCTGCTTGTCCAGGCGTTCGAGCATCTCGTCGACGGGGATCTCTCCGAGTATGCCCATCCGCTTCGACAGGGGGTTTCCGTAATAGCTGACGATGCGGCATTCGGGCAGGAGCTTCCCGGGGGGGCACGCCGCGGGCACCGCGGGGGCGGCCCGGAGGGGCGGCGCCGCGAGGGCGGTCAGCAGGACGGCCGCGAGGAGGCTCAAAGCGCTTCGCGTTTCGTCTTCTTCAGCTCCAGCTCGAACTTCTGGAGAGGCGCGCCGGGCACGCCGGAGAACGCGCGCACGCGCAGCACGGTCTTGTCCTCGAGGGCGAAGTAGGCGCGATGGACGGCGCCGTTGACGAAGGTGACGTCGATCTGCCGTTCCGGCGCGGCCGGCTTGCCGTCCAGGGGCTCGGGCGGCGCCGCCGTGCCCACGATCGCCCCGCCCTTCAACTCCGCGTCGGGGGCCACCGTCGTGGTCAGCACGGCCTCGTAGACGCCGCGCGGTTTGCCCGGGACCAGAGAGAGCCGGTCCGTCAGGCGGTCCCGGAACTGGAGCTCCTTGAGGTCCAAGGTCAGCGCGGCCTTCCCGCCCCAGCCGGTCTTGACCGTCAGCAGGACCTCGTAGCGGCCGAGGGCGTGGATCAAAGAGCCTTCCCAGCGCCCGTCGAGGTCCTTCAGGCCGGTCTTGGCGTCCTTGCCCGCGGGCGCGACCGGCAACCCCGGGAGGAGGGCCGTCGGCTTGGTCGTCGTCGAGCACTCGGCCGGGGCGAACAGGTCCCCGGAAAGGGAGGGAGGCTGGCCGTTGGGGCACAGCCGCGGCCCGGCGAGCAGCGGCGAGGCCGCGAGGGCCGCCAGGGCGGCGAGGACGAAGGTCTGTGGTCGTCTCATGGGGGAAATCGTAGCGGCGGTGGGACTCGAACCCACAAGGGCGTGAACCCGATCGATTTTGAGTCGATTGCGTCTGCCATTCCGCCACGCCGCCTACAAGCCCATCTTATCAAATTGGTGCCAGGCCTCCCATTATCCCATTACTCCGCCGGAGGGAATCCCGGGAGTAATGGGATAATGGGAGGCCTGGCACCATCGTTATAATGGATTCATAACGCCCTCGGGAGCTATCGTGAGGGCATGGAACGAGTCAAGAAGCTGCTGCTGGGCAAGCCGCGGGACATCCGCGATCCGAACGTCTATCACAAGATCTCGCTGGCGGCCTTCCTCGCCTGGGTGGGGCTGGGGGCCGACGGCCTGTCCTCCTCGGCCTACGGCCCCGACGAGGCCTACCGCGCCTTGGCCGGGCACACCCACCTGGCCCTGATCCTCGTCGTCATGATGGCCGTGACGATCTTCGTGATCTCGATCGCCTACTCGAACCTCATCGAGCACTTCCCGGGCGGCGGCGGCGGCTACCTCGTCGCCACCAAGCTCCTCGGCGAGAAGGCGGGGGTCGTCTCCGGCTGCGCTTTGCTCGTGGACTACGTGCTGACCATCTCGGTGTCGGTCGCCGCGGCCTGCGACGCGCTGTACTCCTTCCTGCCGCCGCATTGGGCGGGGACCAAATTGGTCGGCGCGGCGCTGATGCTCCTCATCCTGCTCGTGCTGAACCTGCGCGGGGTGAAGGAGTCCGTCACCTTCCTGGCGCCCATATTCCTGTTCTTCGTCGTCTCGCACGTCGGCATGATCCTCTACGCCGTGTTCAGCCACCTGCCGGTCCTGCCCGAGGTGTTCAAGGGCGCCGGGACGGACCTGAGCGCGTCCGTCTCGACGCTCGGCTTCGCGCCGGTCGCCTTCGTCCTCCTGCGCGCCTACTCGATGGGCGGCGGCACCTACACCGGCATCGAGGCGGTCTCCAACGGGGTCGCGATGCTCCAGGAGCCGCGCGTGCAGACCGGCAAGCGCACGATGCTCCTGATGTCGACCTCGCTGGCCTTCACCGCGGGCGGCATCCTGCTCGGCTACCTGCTGGTCAACGCCGTGCCGGAGGCGGGCAAGACCATGAACGCGGTCCTGCTCGAGAACCTCTACGGCGGCTGGGGCGCCGTCGGGCGCGCGATGATCGTCGCGACCCTGTTCGCCGAGGCGGCCCTGCTCGTCGTCGCCGCGCAGGCGGGCTTCCTCGACGGCCCGCGCGTGCTCTCCAACATGGCCCTCGACTCCTGGGTGCCGCACAGCTTCTCCCAGTTGTCCGACCGCCTGGTCACGCAGAACGGCGTGTTCCTGATGGGCGCGGCGGCGATGGGGACCTTGATCTATACGAAGGGGAACATCACGACGCTCGTCGTGATGTACTCGATCAACGTCTTCCTGACCTTCTCGCTGACCGAGCTCGGCATGTCGAAGTACTGGATCACGCATCGGGCCAAGGAGCCCCGCTGGAAAAGCCAGCTGGCCATCCACGGCACCGGCCTCGTGATGTGCGTCAGCATACTCTGCGTCACGCTGTTCGAGAAGTTCCTCGAGGGAGGCTGGGTCACCGCCGTCATCACGACCTTGACCATCGCCGCCTGCTTCTGGATCCGCCGCCACTACCGGGAGGTCTCCTCCAGCCTCAAGGGTCTCGAGAAGATTCTCGAGGCCTCGCCGCTCGCCGGCGAACCGGCCGGTCCGAGCAGGCTCGATCCCAAGGCGCCGACCGCCGTGCTCACCGTCTCCGACTTCTCCGGCTACGGCCTGCACCACATACTCGCCATCCAGCGCCTGCTCCCGGGCTACTTCAAGAACTTCATCTTCGTCTCCGTCGGCGTGCTCGACTCGGGGAACTTCAAGGGCAGCGAGGCCGTCGGCCAGCTCGAGAAGGAGAAGCGCGCGCATCTGGCGAAGTACGTGGCCTGGTGCCGCCAGAACGGCCTCGAGGCGGACTCCCGCCTGGCGCTCGGCACGGAGACGATCGAGACGCTGGAGAAGTCGATCGTCGAGCTGTCGCGGGAGTTCCCGCGCATGATCGTGTTCACCGGCAAGCTCATCTTCCGTCAGGAGCGCTGGTACCAGCCGTACCTGCACAGCGAGACGGCCAACGCGATCCAGCGCCGCCTGCAGTTCAACGGCGTGCAGGTCGTCGTGCTGCCGGTGCGGGTCTATTGAACGGGCGGATCGGCATGAAGAAGGCGCTGCTCGTCCTCATTCCGTTGAAGCTGAGCGCGCCTGGCACGGCCGCTTCGGCGCCGTGGGATGCGCCCTTGCCCGTGAGGTTCGGCGGGTTCGTGGACGTCTATTACGCCTACGACGCGCGTCGGCCGCCGGCCCGGGACCGGGCTTTCACGACCCAGCCGGCACGGCACGACGAATTCAACGTCAATCTGGCCTTCGTCGACGCGACGGTCGACGGCGAACGGGTGCGGGGGCGGCTCGCGCTGCAGGCGGGAAACTCCGTGCAGGCCAACTACGCGGGGGAGCCCCGCGTGGGGACCGTGAGCGGCTCGGACTTGGCGCGCCACATACAGGAAGCCGTGGTCGGTTATAAAGTCGCCGACGAGCTCTGGATCGACGGCGGGATATTCTTCTCGCACATCGGCCTCGAGAGCTGGATCTCGCGGGACAATTGGACCTGCGGCCGCTCGCTGATGGGCGATTTCTCGCCTTATTACCAATCGGGCGTGAAGGCGAGCTACCGGATCGACGAGGCGTGGTCCGGCCAGCTGCACGTGCTCAACGGCTGGCAGAACATCTCGGAGAACAACGACAACAAGGCCTTGGGCGGCCAGCTCTCCTGGACCGGGCCGTCCGGCTGGACGGCGACTTACAACAACTTCTGGGGCCAGGAGGTCGGCAATCAGGGGCGCTTCTTCAACGACCTGATCGTCAAGACGCCCCCGTTCGGCCGGCTCCAGCTCGCGGCCTCGGCGGACTACGGGATCCAGCGCAAGCCCGGCGGCGGGGATTTCTCGCGGTGGTACGCGGCGGCCTTGATCGGCCGGTGGAAGTTCGACGAACGCGTCGCGGTCGCCGCGCGCGTGGAGCGCTACGTCGACCAGGACCAGGTGATCGTCAACACCGGCGGCCAGGGAGCGTTCCGGACCACCGGCGCGTCGGTCAACCTGGATAAGCTCCTCCATAAGCAGCTTTTGTGGCGGCTGGAGGCGAGGCATTTTTGGTCCGAGAACCCGGTGTATCCGACGAGAGGCGGCTACGCCGAGCGGGACGGGGTCGTCTCGACTTCGTTGGCGCTGACCTTCTGACGATGGGACTGAGCACGCTTTCGGGCCGACGCATGAAAGCGGTAACATAGAAACATGCCCTACCGGGAATATGGTCTGGCCGTCGCCGCGGCGGCCCTGTGCACGGCCGCGGGCTTCGCGCTGTTCCCTCTGGTGTCGCTCACCGACCTCGTCATGGTGTATCTCGTGGGGACCCTGGTGGTGGCGCTGCGCGGCTGGCGCGGCCCGGCCCTGTTCTCCTCGCTGCTGGGCGTGCTGTGCTTCAACTTCTTCTTCGTGCCGCCCCGCTTCACGTTCCACGTCGAACACACCCAGTTCGTGGTCACCTTCGCGGTCATGTTCGCCGTGGCTCTGATCATCAGCCACCTCGCGGTGCGTGTGCGGACCCAGTCCGACGCGGCCAAGCGCGCCGAGGTCGTGGCCGAGGCCGAGCGCTTGCGCAGTTCCCTGCTGAGCGCCGTCTCGCACGAGCTGCGCACGCCGTTGGCCGCGATCATCGGCTCGGCGAGCACCTTGCTGCAGACGGGCCACGGCGGGGGAAAGTCGTCGCGGGACCTCCTCGTCAACATACGCGACGAGGCCGACCGGCTGACGCGGCTCGTGCATAACCTCATCGAGACCACCCGCCTCGACTCGGGCGCCGCCCTCAAGAAGGAGCTCTATCCGATCGAGGACGTGATCGGCACGGCGCTCGAGCGGGTCGAGAAGCTCCTCGCCGGGCGGCATGTCGAGTCCGACCTGCCCGAGAACCTGCCCCTCGTTCCGGTCGATCCGGTCTTGATGGAACTCGTGTTCGTGAACCTGATCGAGAACGCCGTGCGTCACGCGCCGGAAGGCGCGCTCGACATCGTCGCCCGCGAGCGCATGGACTTCCTCGAGGTGTCGGTCGCCGACCGGGGCCCGGGGCTCAAGCCCGAGGAGCTCGAGCGGGTCTTCGAGAAGTTCTACCGCGCGAGCGCCGCGCCTGGCGCGGGGCTGGGGCTGGCGATCTGCAAGGCGGTGGTGGAGGCGCACGGCGGGACGATACGGGCAGAGAATCGCCCGGGCGGCGGGGCGATCTTTCTGCTGACCTTGCCCCGGAGGAACGCCAAGTGAGCGCGCGCAAGCCGACCGTCCTCGTCGTCGACGACGAGCGCGCGATCCAGCGCTTCCTCAGGCCGTCGCTCGAGGCGAACGGCTTCGCCGTCCTGGAGGCCTCCACCGGCAGGGCGGCGCTCGACCTCGTCGTCGCCAAGAAGCCCGACGTCGTCCTCCTCGACCTGAGCCTGCCGGACATGGACGGTCTGGACGTGCTCAAGCGCCTGCGCGAGTGGAGCTCGGCGCCCGTCATCGTCGTGTCCGCGCGCGGCCAGGAGACCGACAAGATCGCGGGCCTCGACCGCGGCGCCGACGACTACCTGACCAAGCCCTTCGGCGTCGAGGAGCTGCTGGCCCGCATCCGCGTCGCCCTGCGCCACGCCGAGGGCGCGGCGCGCGACTCCGAGCCGGTGTACGAGCACGGCGATCTCAAGATCGACCTGACCTTGCGCCGCGTGTGGCTTTCGAAGAAGGAGGTTCGCCTGTCGCCGCTGCAGTACACCCTGCTCGCCGCTTTGGTCCGGGACGCGGGCCGGGTCGTCTCCCAGAAGCAGCTCATGAAGGAGCTCTGGCCGGAGGGGGGGAGCACGCCCGAGGCCCTGCGCATCCTCGTCCACCAGACGCGCCACCGCATCGAGAAAGAACCGGTGCGGCCCCGCCACCTCAAGACCGAGCCCGCCGTCGGCTACCGCCTCGAAGCGCAGGACGAATAGTCCCGCGTTATCCACGCTATCCACCGATCAACTGTCGTCAACGACAGTCCCATTGGGGGAAAAGGCCGACGCCACCGGCGTCGATGACAACGCCGCGATAACGGGCCTGAAATGGAGTCTCAACGGTGTCCGGGGCTACCATGAGGGCATGCAGACTTCCGCGGAGTTCGCCGTTCTCGCCTGCCTGACCCTCGATGAGCGGAAGGCCGCCGAGGTCATGGCCGAGGCGGCCCGGCTGGCGGAGAAGTTGAAGGCGCCGCTCAGCGTCGTCCATCTCTACCCCGCGGCGTGGAGCGGTCCTTTAAGGGCGCATCCGAGCGCCTGGCATCTCAAATCCGATGACCCCGCCGAGGTCGTGAAGCGCTTCGCCGCGCGACGGCGCATCACCCACATCCTATCCTAGCCTCGGACACCGAAGGGTTTGACCCCAACAACGCAACACGGGAGGTCTGACCCCGACGTTATAGGCCTTTGTAGGTGGTCAGCGTGCGGATGTACTGCTGGCGCTCGAAGGCGCTGGGGTCGGCGCAGTTGCGCTGGCTCATGCTGCCGCGCAGCTGGGAGACGGACTTGTACTCGCGCTCGGTCATCCAGCGCGCGAGCTCGGTCTCGATGACGCGGATGTGCTCGATGCCGAACTTGAACAGCGCCGAGCACAACATCGTCGTCGTGGCGCCGGCCATCAGGAGCTTGAGCGCGTCCATCGCCGTGTGGATGCCGCTCGTCGCGGCGAGGTCCGCCTTGACGCGGCCGGAGAGCACCGCCGTCCAGTGCAGAGGCAGGCGCAGGGCCTGGGGCGTGCTGAGCAGGAGGTTGGGGCGCACCTCGAGCTTGTCGAGGTCGAAGTCGGGCTGGTAAAAACGGTTGAAGAGGACCAGGCCTTTGGCCCCGGCGTCGTCGAGGCGCTTGGCCATGCTCGCCAGGTTGCTGAAGAAGGGGGCGAGCTTGACGGCGACCGGGATGCTCACGACGGAGCGCACGGCGGTCAGGATGTCGACGTGGGTGTTCTCCACCTCGATGCCCGGGACGCCGGGGTCGGTGGGTATGTAGTAGATGTTGAGCTCGAGGGCGTCCGCTCCGGCGCTTTGGATGTCCTTGGCGTAGCTCGTCCAGCCGCCCAAGGAGGTCCCGTTGAGGCTGGCGATGATCGGCATCTTCGAGGCCGCCTTCGCCTTGCGGATGTGGTTGAGGTAGCTCTCCGGGCCCCAGTGGAAGCCGCCGACGGCGGGGAAGAAGCTCTGGGCCTCGGCGAAGGCGTTGGTGTTGTCGGTCAGGCGCGTGATCAGCTCGTCGCGGTCGCGCGTCAGCTGCTCCTCGAAGAGCGAGCTCAGCACGACGGCCGAGGCCCCGGCGTCCTCCATGCGGCGGATGCCGTCGAGGGTCTCGGAGAGGGGGCTCGCCGAGACCACGAGCGGCGTGCGCAGCTTCAGGCCCAGGTAGGTGGTGCTCAGGTCCATGCTCATGCGCTCAGGCCGCCGTCCGCGTCTTGCGCTGCGAGAGGTACTCGTACAGCTCCCAGCGCGCCGCCGCGTCCTGCTGGGCCATGTCGAAGAGGACCTTGGCCTCCTCGGGCTTGCTCTTGGCGAGCATCTGGAAGCGGTTCTCGCTCGCCAGGTACGCTCCGAGGCCGGCCGGCCTGGTCGGCTTGGAGTCGAGGATGAGCGGCGCCTCGCCGGCCTTGGCGCGATCGGGGGAGTAGCGGTACAGGATGAGCTTGCCCGTGTCCGCCGCGGCCTTCTGGTTCTGGTTGGCGGTGCGCATGTCGATGCCGTGGGCGATGCAGTGGCTGTAGGCGATGATCAGCGCGGGGCCGTCGTAGGCCTCGGCCTCGAGGAAGGTCTTCAGCGTCTGCTCGTCGCGGGCGCCCATGGCGACCGAGGCGACGTAGATGTTGCCGTAGGACATGGCCATGAGGCCCAGGTCCTTCTTGGCGGCGGGGTTGCCGCCGCTGCTGAACTTGGCCACCGCGCCGCGCGGCGTGGACTTCGACTTCTGGCCGCCGGTGTTGGAGTACACCTCGGTGTCGAGGACGAGCACCTTCACGTTCTTGCCGCTGGCGAGCACGTGGTCGAGCCCGCCGTAGCCGATGTCGTAGGCCCAGCCGTCGCCGCCGACGATCCAGACGCTCTTGCGCGTCAGGTTGTCCGCGACGCCGAGCAGGCGGCGCGCCTTGGGGTCCTTGAGCCCGGCGAGCTTCTTCTTGAGCTCGGCGACGCGCTCGCGCTGGTCGTAGATGTCGGCCTCGTCCTTCTGGGAGGCGTCGAGGATCGAGCGGGCCAGCTCCGGCCCCACCACGCCCTGCAGGCTCCTTAGGAGGTCGCGCGCGGCCCCGGTCTGATGGTCGGCCGAGAGGCGCATGCCCAGCCCGAACTCGGCGTTGTCCTCGAACAGCGAGTTGGCCCACGCGGGACCGCGGCCCTCCTCGTTCTTCGCCCAAGGGGTCGTCGGGAGGTTGCCGCCGTAGATCGAGGAGCAGCCGGTGGCGTTGGCGATGATCAGGCGGTCGCCGTACAGCTGGCTGAG
This sequence comes from Elusimicrobiota bacterium, assembly GCA_016182905.1. Classification (NCBI taxonomy): domain Bacteria; kingdom Pseudomonadati; phylum Elusimicrobiota; species Elusimicrobiota bacterium. The sequence continues at coordinate 166,102 of JACPFR010000004.1, read as the reverse complement.
CAGCTTGAGGTACGGCGTCTCGCCGCAGCCGGCGCACGCGCCGGAGAACTCGAACAGGGGCCGCTGGAACTGCTCGTGGCGGATCGAGCCGCTCTTGAGGAGGCGGCGGTCGACCTCGGGGAGCTCGAGGAAGAACTCCCAGTTCTTGCGCTCGGCCTCGACGAGCGGCGCCGCGGGGCGCATGTTGATGGCCTTGAGCTTGGTCTCGGACTTGTTGCGCGCCGGGCAGACGTCGACGCAGATGCCGCAGCCGGTGCAGTCCTCGACGGACACCTGGAGGGTGTACTTCATGCCCTTCCACTCGCGGTCCTTGGGATCGCAGGACTTGAAGGCGGCCGGGGCCCCGGTGAGCTCGGCCGGCATGTACACCTTCGGCCGGATCACGGCGTGGGGGCAGACGATGACGCACTTGGCGCACTGGATGCAGACGGACTCGTCCCAGACGGGGACCTCCTGAGCCAGGCCGCGTTTTTCCCACTGCGCGGTGGCCGTCGGATACGTGCCGTCCACGGGCATGGCGCTGACGGGCAGGCGGTCGCCCTCGCCGGCGCAGATCGGGCCGAGCGTGTCGCGCACGAAATCCGGCGCGCCCGGGGCGACCGGCGGCACCAAGGCGGCGTGGACGTGCCCGCCCGCGGGGACGACGACCTGATGGAGGTTCTTGAGGCTCTCCTCGACGGCCTTCAGGTTCTTGTTGACGAGCTCCTCGGACTTCTTGCCGTAGGCCTCGCGGATGGACTCGCGGATGGCCTCGACGGCCCGCTCCTTGGGGAGCACGCCGGAGATGGAGAAGAAGCAGGCCTGCATCACGGTGTTGATGCGGCCGCCCAGGCCGTTCTCGCGGGCGACCTTGTAGGCGTCGATGACGAAGAAGCGGATCTTGTTCGCCCGGATCGTCTCCTGGTCCTCCTTGGGCAAGGTCTCCCAGGCCGCGAGCGGGCCGGCGGCGGTGTTCAGCAGGAACACCCCTCCCGGCGCGAGCATGCGCAGCATTTTATATCTGCCGACGAAGGAGGTCTGATGGCAGCCGAGGAAATCGGCCTGCTCGATGAGGTAGGGCGCGCGTATCTGGGCAGGTCCAAAGCGAAGGTGGGAAACGGTCATCGCGCCGGACTTCTTCGAGTCGTAGACGAAGTAGGCCTGCACGAAGGACTCGGTGTGGTCGCCGATGATGTGGATGGTGTTCTTGTTGGCGCCCACGGTGCCGTCGGAGCCCAGGCCGTAGAACACCGCGCGGACGACCTCGTCGCCCTCGATGGACCAGTTCGAATCGTACGACAGGCTCAGGTGGGTGACGTCGTCCTCGACGCCGACCGTGAAGCGCGGCTTGGGGGCGGGCTTGGCGAGCTCGTCGAAGACGGCCTTGGCCATCGCGGGCGTGAACTCCTTGGAGGAGAGGCCGTAGACGCCGCCGATGACGCGCAGGTCCTCGCGACCGCCGCGCTTCAGCGAGGCAACGGCGTCGAGGAACAGGGGCTCGCCGGCGCTGCCGGGCTCCTTGGTCCGGTCGAGCACGGCGACGGACTTCGCGCTCTTGGGGAGCGCCGCGCAGAACAGCGCCGCGTCGAAGGGGCGGTACAGGCGGACCTTCAGGACGCCGACCTTCGCCCCCGATGCGTTGAGCGCGTCCGCCGTCGCGTGCAAAGTCTCGGCGCCGGAGCCCATGACGACGACGACGCGCTCCGCGTCGGGCGCGCCGTGGTACTCGTAGACCTTGTAGGCGCGGCCCGTGAGCTCGGCGAGCTCGTCCATCTTCTTCTGCACGATGCCCGGGACGGCGGCGTAGAACGGGTTGGCGGCCTCGCGTGACTGGAAGAAGACGTCGGGGTTCTGCGCGGTCCCGCGCAGGACCGGACGGTCGGGCGAGAGGCCGCGGCCGCGCTGCGCCTCGACCAAGGACTCGTCGACCAGCGCGCGGACGGTCTCGTCCGACAAGGTCAGGATCTTGTTGATCTCGTGGCTGGTGCGGAAGCCGTCGAAGAAGTGGACGAAGGGAACGCGCGCCTCGAGGGTGGCCGCGTGCGCCACCAAGGCGAGGTCGCCGGCCTCCTGGACGGAGTTCGAGCACAGCATGGCCCAGCCGGACGCGCGCGCGGCCATGACGTCGCCGTGATCGCCGAAGATGGACAGCGCGTGGGTCGCCAGGGAACGGGCGGCGACATGAAAGACCGCCGGGGTCAGCTCGCCGGCGATCTTGTACATGTTGGGGATCATCAACAGGAGGCCCTGCGACGCGGTGAAGGTGGTGGCCAAAGAGCCGTGCTGCAGCGCGCCGTGGATGGCGCCGGCGGCGCCGCCCTCGCTCTGCATCTCCATGACCGAGGGGATGTCGCCCCAGAGGTTCTTGCGGCCCTCGGAGGCCCACTGGTCGGCCCACTCGCCCATGTTGGAGGAAGGGGTGATGGGGTAGATGGCGACGACCTCGCTCAAGCGGTAGGCGACGTCGGAAACGGCCTGGTTTGCGTCGACGATCTCGTGGGGGGTAGTGGGCATAGGTCCTCAACGCCCACGTAAGCAACATAAAGGCCAACGAAAAAGGCCTTAAATTGCGCCGTTTATCCGAGAGTGGGGGAGGTCTTGGGAACCCACATCCCGCCGACGAGCCCGGTCATGATGGTCTTCCCGTCCTTGGGTCCGCCGTCGAACTGGAACTCGACGCAGGCGACCATCTTGCCCTCGCGGAAGTAGCCCTCGGGCTCGAAGCTGGCCAGGCAGGCGACCTTGTCGCCCGCGCGCACGGTCTCGAAGAACTCGACGCCGTCGACCTGGGTGAAGAAGCCGACCAGCAGGGCGATCTCCTCGGGGGTCATCTTCAGCGTCATGTGGTAGATGCACCAGGCCACGCTGCCGATCTGCGCGGCCATCTCGATCATCTTGAACGGCGGCGCCAAAGTGCCGTCCGGGGTGTAGCCCGCGCAATCCTCGGGCTTCCAGGTGTAGTTGCCGACGATGTGGTCGGCGTCGATCTCGACGATCTCGTCGATGAACCGCATCGGCCGCTGCTGCGGGACGAGGGCCAGCACCTGCTCGGGCGTCAGGACGGTCAAGCGGCCTCCTCGCGTATCTTGAGCTTGCCGCCGAGGGCCATCTCGCTCGGGAGCGGATAGCCGGCGTAGCGGATGTTCTTATGACAACCCACGTTCAGGTTCGTTGCTGAGAGGATCAGGCGGCCGCCGGCGTGCACTTTCGCGTCCGCGCGCACGAAGGCGTCGCCGTTCGGCGCGCGCGAGAAGCGCACGATGACGATCTCGTAGCGGATCAGCTCATCTTCCGGAAGGATCTCGCCGAAGACCTCGACGCGCTCGAAGCCGAGCGCCCGGCCGGTGCCGGGGTTCCGCCGCCAGGTGAGGAACAGCCCCATCAGCTGCCACACCGCGTCGATGGAGAGCACCGTGGGCTTGATGCCCGGCGTCATCGGGTAGAACCACTCGAGCGGGCCGTTGGAGCGCGTCGCCGAGATCGAGCCCTCGCCCGTGGCCTCGTCGAAGACGATCCGGTCGATCGCGCCGACCTCGAGCATCAGCGACGAGGGGAGGAGGCCGACCTCGAGCCCGGGGGCGTCGATCAAGGTTCCCTGCGACAGGGCGACGATCTCGGCGTGGTTGAGCCTCGACTTCGCGGCGAACTCGTCGTACGCGAGCTTGCGGATCGGCGCGTCCTCGGCGGGAGGCGCGGGGGCCGGCTTCGAGGGAGACTCCTCGGTCCAGTAGGCCGTCGCGACGGAGACGCTCCCGATGGTGTACACGAGGGTGCCGTCCACGGAGACGGTCGCCTTGCCGGTCAGTAAAGTCTCCCCGTCGGAGGTCTCTTCGGAGAGCACGTCGATCGCATAGACGATCTTCTTGTCGTAGGGCCGTATCTGCCCGAAGAAGGACACGTTCTCCATGCCCATGGTCTTGCCGCAGCCCTTCAGGCCGCGCCAGGCGGCGAAGAAGCGCAGGCACTGCCAGGCCGCGTCCACGCCCCAGCAGCCGGGCATCACGGGATCGCCGTTGAAGTGGCAGGGGTAGAACCAATCGTCGAGCTTGTTGTACCGGACGGCCTCGACGCGGCCGGTCCCGGAGGCGGCGTCCCAGGAGATCTCGGTCACCTCATGAAACGGGACGAGCAAGGAGCCGGGCAGCGCGGGCAGGCCGGCGGGGGCGTCCTCGAGGAGCCGGCCGGCGACGAAGTCGAGGATCTCGTCGCGGCTGAAGCGGCTCTTGGCCCGGAAGTCCGTGAATCTCATTTAGTTGCCCGGGCCATTATACTTAAGATAGTATCCGGACATGAGCATGGTCAAAGAGTTCAAGGAGTTCGCCCTCAAGGGCAACGTCATGGACATGGCCGTCGGCGTCATCATCGGCGGGGCGTTCGGCAAGATCGTCAGCTCCTTCCTCAACGACGTGGTGATGCCGCCTCTCGGGATGCTCATGGGCGGAGTGGACTTCACGGACAAGACCATCGTGCTCAAGGCCGCGGAGGGGACCGCTAAGGCGGTGACCTTGAACTACGGCGCCTTCGTCACGAACGTCGTCGACTTCGTCATCATCGCCGGGGCCGTGTTCGCCGCGGTGAAGGGCGTCAACGCCCTCAAGCGGGCCGAGCCCGCCGCTCCGCCCGCCCCGACCGAGAAGCAGTGCGCCGAGTGCCTGCTCAACATCCCGATCCGGGCCAAGCGCTGCGGGCATTGCTCCCAGCCCCAGCCCTCCTGACCGGATATGTCCCGGACCATCCTAGTCGTCGACGACGACGTCACTCTGGTCGCCCCGCTCAAGGACGGCCTCGAGTCGGCGGGCTACCGCGTCGCCGTCGCCTTCGACGCCGCTCAGGGCATCCTGCTCGCCCAGGAGCTCCGGCCGGACCTCATCATCCTCGACTTCTACATGCCCGGCGTGGACGGCGGGGCGGCGTACGAGCGCCTGCGCTCCTCGCCGCTGACGAGCTCGACCCCCGTGATCTTCTCGACGGGCCTGACGCTCGAGGAGCTCAAGGGAAAGATCAAGCCGGGCGCGAAGACCTTCTTCCTGCGCAAGCCGGTCGGGTTCTCAGGCATCCTCTCGGTGGTCAACCAGGTCCTCGGCGAGGACCGTCAGGCGTTCGCGAAGGTGACCTTGCCCAATACGACGGGCACGCCGCCTCCGCCCGCGGCCAAGGCGCCGGAGCCTAAACCGGAGCCGAAGGCCGCGCCGGCGGCCGCGCCCGCGCGAAAGGCGAAGTTCCATGAGTTCCAGGTGCGCGTGACCTACGCCGACACCGACAAGGCCGGGATCATCTACTACGCGAACTACCTGAAGTACCTCGAGCAGGGGCGCACCGAGCTGCTGCGCTCGCTCGGCGTGCGCTACCGGGACCTCGAGGTCCAGCGCAAGCTCTTCCTGCCGGCCGTGTCGGCGGACTGCGAGTACCTGGCCCCGAGCCGCTACGACGACCTGCTGACGATCCGGACCTGGATCTCGGAGCTCGGGCGCGCGAGCATCTCGTTCGCGTGCGAGGTCGTCGACGGCGAGCTCGGCGGCAAGGTCGTCGCGCGCGTCCGCTCGCGGCACGCGATCGTGACCGACCTGTGGCGCCCCGCTCGCGTGCCCGCCGACCTGCGCGTGCTGCTCGCGCCGTACGTCCAGCCTTGAAGTCAGCGCTGATCGTCTGGGTGCTCATCCCCGGCGGGAGCTTCCTGATGGGCTCCGACGAGTTCCCTCAGGAGCGCCCCGTCCATCGCGTGACGGTCAAGGCCTTCGAGCTCGGCCGCACCGAGGTCACCAACCGCCAGTACCAGGCCTGCGTGAAGGCGGGCGCCTGCGCGCCGCTCGACATGGACTGCCTCTCGCCCGCGTTCCGCGGCCCCGAGCAGCCGGTGGTGTGCGTCCCCTGGGCGCAGGCGCGCGCGTTCGCCGCCTGGGTCGGGGGGCGACTGCCCAGCGAGGCGGAGTGGGAGTACGCCGCCCGCGGCGCCGGCCGCGAGGTCCGCTACGCGTGGGGGAACGCGCCTCCGACCTGCCGCCGCGCCGTCTTCGGCGAGCGGCCGGACAAGCTCGGCTGCGGGCGGGACGCGACCTGGCCGGTGTGCTCCAAGCCGGCGGGCAACACGCCCCAGGGCCTGTGCGACATGGGAGGAAACGTCTGGGAGTGGACCGAGGACTGGTACCACGACTCCTACGACGGCGCCCCGTCCGACGGCTCGGCCTGGCTCGTGAAGTCGACCGGCTCCTATCGCTCCGACCGCGGCGGGCAGTGGGACGGGGACGCGCACAACCTGCGGGTGTTCAACCGCGACAGCGAGGACCCGGAGATCCGCGGCGAGCGGGGCACGGGCTTCCGCGTCGCGCGCGACGCGAAGGCGCCCTAGGTGTAGGGAACGCCGACGCCCTCGGCCGAGCCGAGCGTCAGTCCGCGCTCGCTCGTGTACCAGGACCAGGTCACCGAGACGAGGGCCTTGATGATGCCGGCGGCGGGCACGGCGAAGACCAGGCCGAGGAAGCCGAAGGTGGCGCCCCCGACGATGAGCGCGAGCAGGTTGGTCATCGCGTGCATGTGCAGGGAGTGGCGCGCGATGATGGGCTGGATCAGCATCTCCTCGAGCAGGCGGATGCCCACGAACAGCGCGGCGACCTTCACCCCGGCGACGATCGTGCCGTACTGATAGACGGCCATCGCCCCGCCGACGAGGATGCCCATGGCGAGGCCGAAATAGGGCACCACCGAGCTGACGCCTGAGATCGCGGCGATGATCAGGGCGTTGTCGACGCCGAGCGCCAGCAGGCCCAGGAACGAGACGATGAAGATCGCCGTCACGACGATGATGAGGCCGCGCAGGTAGTTCCCGAGGACCGTGTCGACCTCGCTGAGCAGGTGGATCGCCTGCTCGACGTAGCGGCTCGGGCACATCTGGATCCCTCCCTCGACCCCGTCCGGGGCGTCGAGCAGGAAGAAGAAGCCGATGAAGGGCACGAGCAGGGCGTGCGCGAGGAGGGGGATCATCGCGAGGACGTGGGAGGGGAGGTCCTGCAGGACGTGCATGACCCCTCCGAGGGCGGACTCGAGCGCGTGCTCGGCCACCTTCGGGGGCAGGGGCAGCTTCTTCGTCAGCGCCGCCTGCTGGGCGTAGATCGTCTTCTGGATCTCGCTGAGGTAGGCCGGAGCGCGGGTCTGCAGCAGCTCGGTCTCGGACAGGATCATCGACTTGAGCCCCGCGTAGGCGACGAAGGCGAGGGCCGCGGCGGCGAGGTAGCCGCAGACGACGAGCTGGGAGCGGCGCAGGCCGCGCGCCTCGAAGTAGCTGACGATCGGGTTGAGCACGTACGCGAAGGCGGCGGCGAGGACGAAGGGCGCGAGCGCGTGGTGCAGCCGGGAGAACGCGTACAGCAGCGCTCCCCCGACGACGAACGCGGTGAGGACGGGGAACTCGCGGGGCCGCTCAGTCATTCTTGCCGATGACGCTTTTGGGGTCCGCGTTCATGCGGCGCAGGCGCGCGGAGAGCAGCCGCGCCAGGTGGCGCATGATGGTCACGCCGATGCGCGGCTCGGACTGCAGGAGGGAATCGAGCTTGCTCTTGTAGAGCAGGTGCAGGCGGGTCTTCTCCGTCGCCGTGGCGGTGGCGGTGCGGGGCAGGGACTCGAGCAGGGCCATCTCCCCGAAGAAGTCGCCCGGCTTGAGCCTATAAAGGAGCACGGGCGTCTCGCCCGGCGACGGCCGGGTCAGCTCGACGGCGCCGGACTCGAGCACGAACAGGGCGCGGCCGATGTCGCCCTCGACGAAGACGATCTCCCCCTCGCGGTAGGTGCGGGAATGCAGGGCCGAGACGAGGTAGCCGAGCTCCCGGTCCCGGAGGTCCTTGAAGATCTCCAGCGAGCGCAGGAACTCCTTCTTGCGCGCGAACTGGGGGTCGACGAACCAGCGCTTGATCGATCTCAGCGCGGACATGTCAGCGGCGGAGGAACGACAAGCCGGCGGAGATGACCGTCCTCAGCGCGCCGCCCCAGCCGGAGCGGAAGGTCTCTCCCACGGACAGGACCTCCTGGTCGACGCGGTACGCGGCGACCTCGACGGCGGCGGCGGCGTCCTTGACGCGCAGCATCACGACGACGAAGACGCCGACCATCACGGCGAGCTCGACGACGATCAGGGCCAGGCAGACGGCGATGAAGGTGTCCATGGAGGGGATACTATCAAAAATTGTAGGATGCCCATCATGCCCGAAGCGCGCACCGACTGGTCGGCGACCATCAACCTGCCGAAGACCGATTTCCCCATGAAGGGGGACCTCGCCAGGCGCGAGCCGGAGCTCCTGAAAGTCTGGGAGGAGGAGGGACTCTATCAGAAGATGCGGGCGCGCCAGGAGGGCCGGCCCGCCTTCGTCCTCCACGACGGGCCCCCGTACGCCAACGGCAGCATCCACATCGGCCACGCCCTGAACAAGACGCTCAAGGACATGACCGTGAAGGCCCGCGCGCTGATGGGCCACTCCGCGCCCTACGTCCCCGGGTGGGACTGCCACGGCCTGCCGATCGAGACCGCCTTGCTCAAGGAGATGAAGATGAGTAAGCGCGGGGTCACCGACATCCCCAAGTTCCGCCGTGACGCCGCCGCCTTCGCGGAGCGCTTCATCGGCCTGCAGCGCTCGGAGTTCAAGCGCCTCGGCCTGCTCGGCGACTGGGAGAACCCCTACAAGACGATGTCCCGCGGGTACGAGGCGAAGATACTGCGCGCCTTCCGCCTGCTCGTGCAGAAGGGCCACGTCTACCGGGGCCTCAAGCCCGTGCTCTGGTGCCCGACGTGCGAGACCGCGCTCGCCGACGCCGAGGTCGAGTACAAGGACAAGACCTCTCCCTCGGTGTACGTCGCGCTCAAGCTCCGGCCTTTCAAGGCCGAGGCCGCCAAGAGCGACAAGCAGCTGCTCGACGGCGCCGAGCTCGTGGTCTGGACGACGACGCCCTGGACCTTGCCGGCCAACCGGGCCGCCGCCTTCAACCCGCTGCTCAAGTACACCTTGGTCGCCGCCGAGATCGGCGGGGTCAAGCGCTCTCTCCTCGTCGGACGCGACCGGCTCGAGGCGGTCAAGGCGATCGTCGGCGCGACGGCCTGGGAGGAGGTCAAGTCCTGGGACGGGTCCTACTTCGACGACCCCTCGATCACCTACGCTCTGCCGTTCCCGCCCTCCGCCGCGGACCACAGCGGCCGTACGGTCGTGGCCGACTACGTGACCGCCGAGGACGGCACGGGCATCGTCCACACGGCTCCCGGCCACGGCGAGGACGACTTTCACACCGGCATCAAGTACGGCCTCCAGATATTGAACCCCGTCGACAACTCCGGCGTGTTCACCGACAAGGCTCCCCAGTGGAAGGGGAAGAACATCTTCAAGGAAGGCAACCCCGAGATCGTGGCCGACCTCGCCGAGCGGGGCCTGCTCCTGGCCAAGAAGGACATCTCCCACTCCTATCCGCACTGCTGGCGCTGCAAGAACCCGGTCATCTTCCGCACCACCGAGCAGTGGTTCTTGAAGCTCTCGGAGGCCCTGCGCGGGCACCTGCTGGCCGAGATCGACAAGACGCAGTGGGTCCCCGCCGAGGGCCGCAACCGCATCGCCGCGATGGTGACCAACCGACCCGACTGGTGCCTGTCGCGCCAGCGCGTGTGGGGCACGCCGATCACCGTGCTGTACTCGGTCAAGACCGGCGAGGCGATCCTCGACGACGCCGTGCTCCAGGCCATCGAGCGCCACGCCGCGACCAACGGCACCGACTTCTGGTTCGAGAGGTGGGGCGAGGTCCTGACGCGCAAGGACTGGGGCTTCCTGCCGGATCATCCCGCTTTGGCCGACGGCTTCCGCCGCGAGTCGGACATCCTCGACGTGTGGCTCGACTCCGGCGTCTCCTGGCTCTCGGTGCTGGGCGAGGACGCCGTCGCCGACCTGTACCTGGAGGGCTCCGACCAGCACCGCGGCTGGTTCCAGAGCTCGCTCGTCATGTCCACGGCCCTGCGCGGCAAGGCCCCGTACAAGGCGGTGCTGACGCACGGTTTCGTCCTCGACGAGAAGGGCCGCGCGATGCACAAGTCGACCGGCAACGTGGTCGCGCCCCAGGAGGTCATCTCCAAATGGGGCGCCGACCTCCTGCGGCTCTGGGTCGCGCTGTGCGACTACAACGACGACGTGCGCATCTCCGACAAGCTCCTCGAGGGCCCCGCCGACTCGTACCGGCGCGTGCGCAACACCTTCAAGTACCTCCTCGGGAGCCTCGACGGGTTCGACTCGTCCAAGACGGTCGCTTACGGCGAGCTCCCGGAGATGGAGCGCTACCTCCTGCATCGCCTGGCCGCGCTCCAGAAGGCCGTGCTCGAGGACTACCGCGCGTACCGCTACCGCGACGCCGCGCGCCGCCTCGTGGACTTCTGCGCCTTCGACCTTTCGGCGCTGTACCTCGACGGGACCAAGGACCGCCTCTACACCTTCAAGGCCGGCTCGCCCGAGCGCCTCGCGGCCCAGACCGTCATGGCCGAGACCTTCGCGCGCCTGTGCTCCTTGCTGTCCCCGATCCTCTCCTTCACGGCCGAGGAGGCCTGGCGCTTCTGGCCCGCGCGTCCTTCCGCCAGCGTCTTCCTGTGGGACCTCCCGGAGACCGACGTGCGTTGGACCGACGAGGCCCTCGCGGCGCGGTGGGCCAAGGCGCTCGAGCTGCGCGAGCGCGTCATGAAGAAGATCGAGGAGGCCCGGACGGCCAAGCTGATCGGCAAGTCGCTCGACGCGCGGGTCACGCTCCCCGGGGACGCCGTGGAGTTCAAGCGTCTCGACCTCGAGGAGCTGTTCATCGTCTCCCAGGTGTCCTGGGGCGCGGTGTCGGACATCTCCGTCGTCCACGCCGACGGCGCGAAATGCCCGCGCTGCTGGCGCTGGCAGACCGACCTCGGCTCGGACCCGTCGGCCCCGGAGCTATGCGGACGCTGCGCGCGGCAGCTGTAGTCGCCCTCCTCGCGCTCGACCGCGCGACCAAGATCTGGGCCGCCGGCTCGCTCAAGGCCGCCGGCACGATCCCGCTCCTCCCGTTCTTCGACCTGACCTACGTCGAGAACACGGGCGCGGCGTTCGGCATGGGCCGCGGCGCCAACAAGCTCCTGACCGCGGTCTCCATCGGGCTGGTCGTCGCGCTGCAGGTCGTCCGGCGGCGCTGGCCGAAGGACGACCTTTGGCTGCAGTGGGGGGCCCTGCTCGTGACGGCCGGGGCGGTGGGCAACCTGTACGACCGCCTGGCGTTCGGCTTCGTCGTGGATTTCCTGCACCTGCACCATTGGCCCGTGTTCAACGTGGCCGACTCGTGCATCACGATCGGAGCCTGCATGCTGGCGTGGGGGATGAGGGACGAAGGACCGTCTAAGCCGTGAGCTTGGACAGGCCGTAGCCGATCAGGCCGCCGATCAGCACGCCGACGCCCATGCCGGCGAAGCCCCACAAGGAGCCGACGAGCAGCCCGATCATGGCGCCCTTGACGCCGCTGATGATGTGGTCCGACTTGAGCCACTCGTTGGGCTTGGGGGGCTCGATCTCCTTGTCCGGGCCGGGGGTCGGCGTCTTGAGATCCGCGCGCGCGCGCGCGTCGGCCTTGACCTGCTCGTCCTTCGCGATCTGCTCCGCCGTGCGGCCGTCGGTCGAGGCGCCCGCCCGCACGAGGTCTCCCTCGGGCCGGGCGCGCGCGCCGTCGAAGTTCGGCGCCTCGAGGTTCGCCGCGGGCCCGGCGGCACGGGCCGGGACGGCGAAGGCGGCGGCGAGCAGCATGGGCAGGACCAGGACTCTCATGCCCATAGGATAGCGCCAAGCGAAACGCCCCGTAAGGGGCGTTCGGTCCTTCCCGGCCTGGGCCTTTCGGCCTAAGCCGTCAGCTCGTGATCTTGGTCAGGCCGTAGAACAGGGCGCCGCCGAGCAGCGGCCCTAAGACGAGGCCCGCCGGCCCGAACAGGGACCCGACGAGGAGCCCGACCATCGCGCCCTTCGCGGCGCTGGTGAGCAGGTCCGAGGTGAGCCACTTGCTCTTCTCCTTCTCCTTGTTCTCCACGTCCGAGCCTGTAGGCACCGGGACGTTGGCGCCGACGGCGGGCTTTCCGCCGGTGCCCGCCGTGCCGTCGATCCGGCCGGGAATCTCATCGGGAAGATTTTTGCAGGCGTCCTGGCGGGCCTTCCGCGGCCACTTCGTGTCCCGCGTCTGCGTATTCGACTCCGCCGGCTTCGTCTGCGGCACCGCGTCCGGCACCGAATTCTGGGCGCCCTTCAGCGCGTCGGGGTTGTCGGTATCGATCACCGGAGCTCTCGTGTCGCCCTGGATTGTCGCGGGATCCGGCGGGTAATCCTTGCAGAACTGCCGTTGCTGGAACAGCGGCAGCTTCGCGAACTGCTCCGCCGTCATGTCGTCCGACGCGGGGGCCGCCGGGACCTTAGAGCGCGGAGGCACCTCGTTGTTCATCCGGTTGCGCAGGAGCTCCGCGTTCGTCAGCAGGTTGTTTTCCGTCGGATCGAGCTTGCCGTCCTTCGTCGCGCGCTTGAGGTAGCCGTCGTACATCTCCTTCTCCTTGGGCGTCAGGAGCGCGATCTCCTCCGGCGTCAGGATGGATCGGGGGGGCTTCTCGGGGGTGGTCGCGACCGGAGGCTTGCCCTCGGCGGAGCCGACGGCCGCGCGCGCGGCCGTCACGGCGAGGCGCAGGGCCACGGGATCGACGTTGGCCGGGGCGAAGCCCGTGCCTTGCGTGGCCACGCCGTCCGCCCCGTGCCTGGCCTGGTTGTACCTCAGCAGATCGTCGCCCTTCTTCGTGAGCAGGTCCCAGTCCGCCTTCGAGAGCTGGATCTCCAGCATCTTGGCCGTGTCCGGGCTGGCGGTCTCCTGGAAGGGAGCGATGACGGCCTTGACGTCCTTGGCGTCCTTGCCGCCCCACATCTCGGTCTTGCCGATGGCGTCCTTGATCTTGGCCTCGGCCTGGGCGGCGGGCAAGGCGCGGGCGGCCTTGTACCCGGCCAGCGCCTCGGGGCGGATCTGGGCCTCGAGGAGGGCCCGGTACTTGTCGTCGAGGGCCTTGCGCGCGGCGTCGTCCTTGGCGTCCTTGCGCGCGGCGGCGTAGGCCGCGGCCTGGACCTTGGTGAGCCAGCGCGTCTCCGTCTCCGCGATCAGGGCGAGCGAGGCGGCGGCGGGCGCGTCGGGGGCCTTGGCGGCGGTCACCTTGACCCAATCCTGGCCTCCGATGGCGGCGTGGGAGAGGGGCTTGTCCTTGAGGACGAGGTTGGCGCCGCCCGCGTCGACGCGGCGCAGCGCGTGGTCCTTGTAGACGACGTCGATGACGACGCGGTTGTTGCGGACGCGGTACTCCTTGCCGTCCGCCTTCTCCACCTTGTCGTCGGCGGGGACGATCCAGTCGACGCACTCGACGACGTCGTAGTTGCTCTTGAGGTGGCCGGAGATGTTCTTATGCCCGTCCTCCGCCTCGTGATAGCAATAGAACGTCATCATCGGCGTGGGCGCCATCGGGATCGGCGCCTGGGTGGTCTCGACGGCGTGCCAGCGGTGGATGTGCGTGACCTTGTCCTTCCAGTTCCCGGCCCAGGCCGTCTTCTTGAACTCGCGCTTGATCCCGTCGGACTTCGGCGGCTGCGCGCCCTTCTTCGGGTCCACCTTCGCGCCGCTCGAGTTGACCAAGGTGACGCCGGGGATGCGGATGTCGTGGGGGATCGCCGGGGGAGCCAGGTAGAAGGTGCCGGCGGGCATCGCCATCACCGTCACGGTCTTCGCCGCGCCGTCGGGGCCGATCAGCTTCTTGTTCCTCTCGTCGTAGCGGTAGTTGGTGAGGGCGGTGTAATAGGTGGGCGGAGTGCCGCCGGGGAAGCCGAGCAAGGTCGAGCTCAGGTCCTGACCGCCGAGCAGGGGGCTCAGGACGTCGCGGGGCTTCTGGCCGGGCAAGGTGAACCAGTTGGGCAGGCCGCCGGACTGAAGGCCGTTGTCCGCGAGGGAGCGCTCGCGGGGGAGGACGATCACGCGCGAGCGGTCCACCCGGGTGTTGTCGGCGGGCAGCGTCGGCCAGTACCTCAGCTGGTCGGTGATGTCGGCGCTGTTGCGGCTCGGCATCCAGAGCTGGGGGCCGGTGGGCTGGCCTCCGGGCCCGAGGAGGCGGACCGGCTCGCCGCGCATCGCGCCGGGGTACGGGTCCTTGGACACGCTGAGGACCGTCGCCATCCCGCCGAACAGGACGCTGCCGGCCGGGACGATGAAATACTCGTCGTAGGGATTGACCACGGTGATCGGGTCGCCCTTGGTCGCGCCCCGGGGCGCCAGGCGGATGAGGGAGACGTCCGACGGGTTCCGCTCGATGTGCAGGATCTTCCAATCGGCGGCGTTCTGGAGCCGCGAGAAGTCGGTGACGCCCCTGTTGTTCTGGGGGAAGATGATGGTCGGATCGCCGGCGCGCGCGGCGGACGCGGTCAGGGCGAGCAGAGCGGCGAGGAGGGCGCGAGGGGTTTTCATGGGGTCCTCATTGAATGCCTATTAGGGAACGCTGGAGTGAATATAAGCCCAAAACCGCCAAAACGCAAGGCCTTTTGGCCCCCGAAACGTCTGGGTCTAAAGGCCTACTTTCGGTCCATCAGCGCCACGAGCTCGACATGGCTGGTCTGCGGGAAAAGGTCGACGGGCTGCACCCGGCGCAGGACGTAGCCGGAGTGGGACAGGAAGCCGGCGTCGCGGGCGAAGGTCGCGGGGTCGCAGGAGACGTAGACGAGGCGCTTGATCTTCTTATCGGTCAGGAAGCGGCGTACGGGCTGGGAGAGCCCGACGCGGGGAGGGTCGACGACGACGCAGGTGTTGTCGGGAAGCTCGTTGGCGAGCTTCGGCAGCACGGACTCGGCGCGGCCGGCCTTGAAGCGGGCGTTGCGCACGCGGTTGCGCTCGGCGTTGCGGTAGGCGTCGTTGATCGCGTCCTTGTTCTCCTCGACGCCGAGGACCTTGGGGAAGGCGTCGGCCAGCCACAGCGTGAGGGTGCCGACGCCGCAGTACAGGTCGAGGCCGACGGGGAACTTCTTGCCGCCTTCCTTGGCGGCGTCTTTGGCCGCGTCGTAGAGGACCTCGGCGGCCGGCGTGTTGACCTGGAGGAAGGCGCCCGGGGAGGCCGAGAAGTGGAAGCGCCCCAAGGTCTCCTCGAGCTCGCGCTGGCCCCAGAGACGGCGCCACACGGGGCCGAGGACGACGGAGGTGCGCTCGGGGTTGATGTTCTGGTGGATGCCGACGATCTCGGGGTGGTTGGCGCGCAGCTCGGCGGCGAACACCTCCCGGTCGGGGAACTCCTGATGCGTGGTGACGAGGCCGACGAGGGCCTGGCCCTCGGCGTTGGTGCGGATGTAGAGGTGGCGCAGCCAGCCGCGGCCGGTCTTGCCGTCGAAGTAGGTCCAGCCGCGGGCGATGGCCATGGCCTTGACCGTGAAGGCGATGCGGGCCGACAGTTCCGGCTGGATCGGGCATTCCTTCATGTCCACGATCTCGCGGGAGCCCGCGGAGAAGAAGCCCATGCGCGGGCCGCTCGGGCCGGGCATGAAAGGGATCTGGACCTTGTTGCGGTAGCCGAAGGGCTTGGGCGCGCGCAAGGTCGGGAGGACGAGCTTGTCGGCCTCGGGGAACTTCCCGATGCGGGAGACGCAGTCCGCGACGATCTCCCGCTTGTGCTTGAGCTGGCTCTCGTAGGCGAGGTGCTGCCAGTCGCAGCCGCCGCAGGACGGGCCGGGGCGCGAGGGGGCGGCGTGGTGCTGGCACGGGGGATCGATGCGCTCGGGGCCCGAGGACAGGACCTTCTTGACGCGGGCGCGGGCGAAGTTGGACTTCGCGTCGAACACCTCGACCTCGAGGCGGTCGCCCGGGGCGGCGCCGGGCACGAACACGACGCGGTTGGAGCCCTCTGCCTTCGCGAGGCCGTCGCCGGCGGGGGCCATGCGGTCCACCTTGACCGTCAGGATCTCGCCGATCGAGGGGGAGGCGGTTCGTTGTTCCACGACGAGATGATACCAAACTAAGGGGGCAGCTGTTTCCGGAAACAGCTCGGCCTGTCGAGAACGTCCGGCGATTTCATAGAATCCCGTCATGACCGCCAAAGCCTCCTCCTCCGCCGTGAAGAAGCCCGGCCGCAACGCCGCCCTGTGGGACGAGCGCGCCCGCCTCGTCTCGAGCGGCACCGCCGCCTACACCTCCCTCGTCCTGGAGCGGGGGCTCGGCGCCAAGGTCTGGGACGTCGACGGCAAGGAGTACCTCGACTTCGCCGGCGGCATCGGCGCGCTCAACGTCGGGCACTGCCACCCGAAGGTCGTCGAAGCGCTCCGCGAGCAGGCGGGCAAGCTCCTTCACACGAGCTTCCACGTGGCGGCCTACGAGGGCTACCTCGACGTCTGCCGCGAGCTGATCGCCGCGGCGCCCTGGAAGGGGCCCAAGAAGGCGATCCTGTTCAACAGCGGCTCCGAGGCGATCGAGAACGCGGTCAAGTACGCCAAGGCCTACACCAAGCGCAAGGCCGTGATCAGCTTCGACAACGCGTTCCACGGGCGGACCCTGCTGTGCCTGGCGCTCGACGGCAAGTACAAGCCGCTGCGCCAGGGCCTCGGCCCCGTCCCGCCGGAGATCTTCCACGCGCGCTATCCCTACGCCTACCGCCCGCCCCACGGCCTGAAGGCGGAGGACCTGACCGCGTACTGTCTGTCGGAGCTCGAGAAGTTCTTCCTCGTCGACTGCGCCGCCGAGGACGTGGCCGCGATCGTCGTCGAGCCGGTTCAGGGCGAGGGCGGCTTCATCGTCCCGACGCCCGGCTTCCTGAAAGGCCTTCGGGCCGTCTGCGACAAGCACGGCATCGTGCTGATCGTCGACGAGGTCCAGACCGGCTTCGGGCGCACCGGCGAGATGTTCGCCATCGAGCACGACGGGATCGCGCCCGACCTCATGGTCGTCGCGAAGTCGCTGTGCGGCGGCATGCCGCTCTCGGGCGTCGTCGGCCGGGCCGACGTCATGGACTCCGTCGCGACCGGTGCAGTCGGCGGCACCTACGGCGGCAACCCGATGTCCTGCGCCGCCGCGCTCGCGGTGTTCGGGATCGTCAAGGAGCAGAAGCTCGTCGCGGCGGGGCGCCGCATCGGCGAGACGGTCAAGAAGCGCTTCGACGGCTTCCGCGACAAGTACCCTTTCGTCGGGGACTCCCGCGGCCTGGGCGCGATGCGCGCCGTCGAGCTCGTCGCCGACAAGAAGACGAAGGCGCCTCTGGCGCCCGCGCGCGTCAAGGAGATCCTGCACGGCTGCGAGGACCGCGGCCTCATCGTCATCAAGGCCGGCGTCCACGACAACGTGATCCGCACCTTGATGCCGCTGGTCATCTCCGACGCCGACCTGAACCGCGGCCTCGACATCCTGGCCGACGCGTTCGACGCCTTCAAGCTTTAGCGGCCTCGGGGTCCAGGGCGCCGAACAGGCGCCGCGTGATCGCGCCGATCGTCGGCACGATGAAGAACGCGCCCAGCACGTCGAGCGAGTAATGGTTGCGCGTGAGCAGGACCCCGGCGGCGTTGAGCAGCGAGACGGCGAGGCACGCCAGGGCGACCGGCTTGCGGTCGCGGCTCAGCAGGAAATACAGGAACGGCACGCCGGTATGGCCGGAGAAGAACAGCTCCTGGTCGAAGAGCAAGGTGCCGTGGATGCCCGAGGCCACGCCGCCTCGATACAGCGGCATCAGCCCGGGCAGCGCCCCGACCGGCGTGAGCAGGAGGAACAGATCGCGCACGAGCATCAGCACGCCCGTCGCGACGACCAGGTAGGGCACCCGGCCGGGCCCGCGCGCGAGCCAGTACGAATAGAACGCGGCTAAGAAGAGGAGGTAGCCGCCGGAGAGGAAGCCGGTCCAGTCCTTGAGCGGCAGGACGGCGCAGAACGGGTCGAGGCCCGGAGGGAACGGCTGGCCCGCGCGATAGCGGCAGAGGATCGCCAGCAGCGCGTACGCGGCGGCGATGAGGAACAGGCCGAAGCCGGTCCAGCCGAGCCATCGAAGGGCGGGTCGCCGCATGGCGCATTATAACCAAGCAAGGCTCTCCGAGGACATTGCGGGGATGAGTCGTCTGCCTTAATTTTATAGAATGGCCTCGTGATCCGCTCCTTGACGCTCGCGTCGGCCGCGTTCGCGCTGGCCGCCGGCTGCATCCCCTATCCCGGGGAGCTGCCGGACGACGGGCGCGGGCGCTCCTACTCCGGGGTCATGGAGGGCGTCTATCCCGGCCTCGAGGCGGGCGCGCAGGAGAACTCGAGCCTGCACTTCAAGGTGAAGGCCTACGGTCAGGACACCGTGCTCGGCGTCTCGAACCAGGCCGAGGCCGCCTACACGCGGATCATGACCGACACCGGCCTCAACTCGTTCATGCCGCGCGGCCTGTATCAGATCGTCGTCTACGGCACGCAGGACGAGTACCGCAAGAAGACCGGACAGCCCGACTGGTCCGGCGGCGTGGCGGTCGGCAACGCGATCTACACCTATTCGTCGGCGCGCGTCGACGCCGTGCTGTCCCACGAGATCACCCACCTGATCTGGTTCGAGTACATGGGCCGCGTCAACCCGGACCACCGCTGGGTCAACGAGGGCCTGGCGGTCTTCCAGGAGAACAAGGCCGTGGGCTCCCGCGGCCAGGGCGACCTGTTCTCGTCGGTGCGCGGGACCATGCGCTCGCAGACGATCCCGATGGACCAGATGATCCGCCTGGTGCCCGCCACCGAGCGCGCCTACGAGGTCAGCCTCTGGTACGCGCAGGCGGAGAGCATGGTCCGCTTCATGATCGAGCGCGGCGGACGCATCGGCTTCTCCCAGTTCCTGGGCGCGCTGCGCTACGACAAGAACCTGGATCAGGCCGTCGCCGAGGGCTTTCCCGGCTCGTGGCGGACGCTCGAGGAGCTCGAGCGGGACTGGAAGAGGAGCCTGCAATGAAGACCGCCCCCGCCGCCGGAGCCCGCCGCGTCGTGCTGCCCGTGCGCGGCATGCACTGCGCGTCCTGCGTGGCGAAGGTCGAGGGCGCTCTGACGAAGCTCGAGGGCGTGAAGGCGGTGTCGGTGGACCTGCCCTCGCGCACGGTCGCCGTCGACTTCACGCCGATCCCGGGCAAGCTCGAGGTCCGCTCGCTGCGGCGCGCGATCGAGAAGGCCGGCTACGACGTGCTCGGCGAGAGCGAGTCCCGCACGCAGGCCGAGTCCATGAGCCTGCTCTCCCAGCAGGCCGAGCAGCGCGCGCTGATGACGCGGCTGCAGGTCGCGGTCGTCTTCTCCATCCCGCTGATGACGGCGCACATGCTGGGGCTATCTCCCTACACCGCGCTGTTCCTCGCCGTGCCCGTGCAGCTGTGGGGCGGCTGGCACTTCCACCAGGGCTTCTCCCGCGCGCTGCTCCGCCGCCGCGCCGACATGGACACCTTGGTCTCCGTGTCCACGTGGGCCGCGTTCCTCTACAGCGCCTACGTCGTGTTGTTCCCCGAGACCCTTCCGCCCGCGGCCCGCGTCACCCAGTGGGACGCCGTCAGCGGCCTGATCGTGTTCGTGACCTTGGGCCGCTGGCTCGAGTCGCGCACGCGCGGCAAGACGAGCGAGGCCGTGGCCAAGCTCATGCGCCTGGCGCCCAAGACCGCCCGCGTCCTGCGCGGCGGGGAGGAGGTCGTCGTGCCCCTGGCCGAGGTCGAGGTCGGCGAGACCGTCCGCGTCCGCCCCGGCGAGCAGATCGGCACCGACGGCGAGGTCGTCGCCGGGAGCTCGACGCTCGACGAGTCGATGCTGACGGGCGAGAGCCAGCCCGTCGAGAAGACGGTCGGCTCGCGCGTCTGGGGCGGCACGCTCAACAAGGGCGGAGCCCTCGAGGTCCGCGTGGTCCGTCCCGGGGACGAGTCGGCGCTGGCGCGCATCGTCGAGGCGGTCCGCGAGAGCCAGGCCACCAAGCCTAAGATCCAGCGCTACGTCGACAAGATCGCCGCCTGGTTCGTGCCGGTGGTCATCGGCCTCTCCATCCTGACGGCCGTCCTGTGGATGCGGTGGGGGCCGGAGCCCCGCTTCCTGCTCGCGATGACGTGCGCGGTGTCGGTGCTCGTCTCGGCCTGCCCCTGCGCGCTGGGCCTGGCGACGCCGCTCGCCGTGGTCGCGGGCATCGGGCGCGCGGCGGAAATGGGCGTCTTCTTGAGGAACGCCGAGATCCTGGAAGAGGTCGGCAAGCTCGACGTCGTCCTCTTCGACAAGACCGGCACGCTCACCGAGGGCCGGCCGCGCGCGGCCGGCGCGATCACCTTGCGCGGGACCGAGAGCGAGATGCTCTCCTGGGCGCTGGCCTGCGAGGAGCGCTCCGAGCATCCGTTCGCGGCCGCGATCGTCGCGCTCGCCAAGGAGCGCAAGGTCGCGGCCCCGAAGGTGGACTCCTTCGAGGCGCTGCCCGGCCGCGGCGTGCTCGTGACCTCCGGGGGACTGAAGGTGCGCGCGGGCAGCCTGCCGTGGCTCAAGGAGGAAGGCGTCTCGATCCCCGCCGACCAGGCCATGCGCTTCTCCGAGTTCGGCTCTTTGCTCGGCGTCGCCCTCGGGTCCGACCTCCTGGGCGCGTTCCAGATGGAGGACGCCCTGCGCCCGTCCGCCCCGGCCGCCGTCGCCGCGCTCAAGGACATGGGCCTCGAGGTCTACCTCGTCTCCGGCGACCGCAACGCCGCCGCCTACCGGGCGGCCGAGCTGTGCGGCATCGGCACCGTCTTCGCGGAGATAAGACCCGAGGAAAAGGCCGGCATCGTGCGCCGCTTCCAGACCGAGGGCAAGAAGGTCGCCATGGTCGGCGAGGGCTTCAACGACGCCCCCGCCCTGTCCCACGCCGACGTCGGCGTGGCGCTGGCCACCGGCACCGACGTCGCGATCGAGTCGGCCGACATGACCTTGCTCAACCCCGACCTGATGACCCTGGCGCGCGCGATCAAGCTCAGCCGCCGCATCCGCCGCGTGATCCGCGAGAACCTGGCCTGGGCGTTCGTCTATAACCTCCTGCTCATCCCCGTGGCCGCCGGCGCGCTGTACCCGCGGTTCGGCGTCCTGCTCCGCCCGGAGTACGCCGGCGCGGCGATGGCCTTGAGCTCGATTTCCGTCGCTTTGAATTCCCTGAGACTGAGGAGACGAGATGTCCAATAAGAAGCCCCTGATCTACGGCTACAACCCCGACCTGTCGCTGTCCGGCGCCGACGCGCCCCTGCCGCCGATCGAGACCTGGCCCAACCAGTACAAGGGCTACGAGATCAAGATCGAGGTCCCCGAGTTCACCTCGGTGTGCCCGAAGACCAAGCTGCCCGACTTCGGCGCGATCACGGTGCGCTACCTGCCGAACAAGGAATGCCTCGAGCTGAAGAGCTTCAAGTATTACATGCTCGGCTACCGCAACATGGGCATCTTCTACGAGAACGCCGTCAACCGGATCTGCGACGACGTCGCGAAGGCGACGAAGCCCGTCTGGCTCGAGGTCGTCGGCAAGTTCACGCCGCGCGGCGGCATGCAGTCCACGATCACCGCCCGCTGGCCGCGCAAGGCGTTCGGGCCGCGTTGATCCCCGCGGATCGGCGGCTGCGGGCCGGGCTCCTCGCCGCCGGGGCGCTGCTGCTGCTGTTCCGCCTGGGCCGCCCCGCGCTCTGGCAGGACGAGGCCGAGACCGCGCTGCGCGCCGCGACCGTGCGGGAGGCGGGCGTCCCCCGCATGGCCCTCGACGGCGCGCTGGTGACCACCCAGCCGACGCTCGCCCGTTTCGAGGGGAACTCCTCCGGCGTCTGGGTCTGGAACACCTGGCTCTCGGTGTACCTGACCGCGGCCTCGTTCCTCGTCTTCGGGCCCACCCCTTTCGCCGCGCGCCTGCCCTTCGCGCTGGCCGCCCTGCTGACTTTATGGCTGCTGCCGCGCCTGTTCGAGGACGACGGCGACCGCCCCTGGGCCGCGGAGGCGGGGGCCGTCCTGCTGACGCTGTCGCCGGCCTTCCTCCTCTTCGCGCGCCAGTCCCGCTATTACGCGCTGACCGCGCTCGGCTCGGTCCTGACGATGCTGGCGTGGCGCCGCCTGCTCGCCGGAAAGAAGGGCGGTGCGGCCAGCCTCGCGCTCGCGCTGCTCCTGCTGCTGCACTCCCTGTTCGCCTTCTTCGCGATCGCGGCGCTGGCCCTCGCCGCGGACGCGGCCCTGCGCGGGCGCGAGTGCCTCGGGCGGCGGTTCCAGGCCGCGGCGGCGGCGACCGCGGCGCTCGCCCTGCCGGCGATCTGGTACTTCCGCGTCTGGGACCGTCCCGGCAACCACCTCTACGCGCCGGTCGAGGCGCTCGAGTTCCTCAAGACGTTCCTGATGTGGATCGCGCTGTTCGCCGCCGCGCCGCTCCTTCCCGCGGCCGTCGCGGCCAAGCGCCGGGAGTGGTGGCTCGTCGCGGCGGGCTTCGTCCTTCTCTGCGGCCTCGTCGCGGAGGGGGCGTCCTCGCGCGTCGCGGCGGCGCTCGCCTTCGTCTGGCTCGCGGTCAACGCCGTCCGCTCCCGGGACATGGAAAGGCTGGCCTGGCTCTGGCTCGCCGCGACGCTCGGCCTGCTGTGCGTCTTCGCGGCGGAGCCTTACGGGCGGTATCTGATGGGCGCGCTCCCGGCCCTCGCCTATCTCGGCGGGCGCTGGGTCTCCGAGCTCGCCGGCGGCCGCCCCGCGCCCGCGCTCGCCCTGGCGGCCGCGCTGGCGGCGGTGAACTGGGCGGGCTGGCTGCCGCTGAAGGCGGCCGCGCTGCTGGCCGCGCCGGCGGCTCCGGCCGAGACCGTGTCGGGGATGATGCGCCAGCGTCTGCGCGACGCCGGTCCGCGCTCCGACCTCGCGCGCTTCGCCGGCGAGCTCGTCCGCGGGCCCGAGGGCTACGTCGAGTCCGCCGCGCGGGCGATCCGGGAGCGCGGGGGGGAGACGGCCTACTCCGACGCCGACCACCTGTCGCTGATGTTCGCCGCCGGCGTCAAGCCGGTCTATAAAGAGGAGCTCGAGTTCCTCAAGCCCGATTGGCTGCTGATCTCGCCGTGGCTGCGTCTCGATCCCCAGGCGTCGATCGAGCTCGCCGCCCTCGCGACGAGCGCGGCCTACGAGCCCGTCCTCGTCTCGGCGCCGCGCCTGCTGTGGCAGAACAACCCCGACCCGCTGTTCCGCGACTTCTCGCCGAAGGCGGGGCCTCTGGCGCTGTTCCGCCGCCGGCGCTGAGCCGCCTAGGCCTTAAGGCCCATTGACGCCTGGGTCTTAAGGGCTGGCGCGGAACGGGTTCATCGGCTATCCTCCCGGAGATGACCCCTCCCGGCCCCGCGGCCCGCGTCCTCCTGGCGGCGCTCCTCCTCGGAGCCTCCGCGCCCGTGCGCGCCGAGGAAGGCGAGCCCTCGGGCTCGGCGCCGAAGGTCGAGCCGGTCAAGGCGGTCCCGGTCAAGCCCGCCGAGCAGATCAAGAACGCCTGCGACGCCCCGGCGGTCGCCGTCCGCCTGTCCGATCCCGCCGCCGCTCCCGCCGAGGGGGGGAAGGCTCCCGTCCCTTCGCCCAAGCGGGAAAAGGAGGCGCAGGCCGCCGCCAACCGCCTCGGGGCCGGAGTCGAGGGCGAGGCCGACGAGTCCGGCCAGACCTTGTCGTGGAAGCGCGGCCGGACCACGAAGACCCAGTGCCGCGCCAAGCTCGAGCGCCTGCGCCGCGATTTCCCGGGACGCGTCTCCTTCGAGCCGACGACCGAGGAGCGCGTGGCCGAGGTGCGCCGCCGCCGCGACGCGCTGATCCCCGAGAACCTGCGCAGGAACTCGTCCGACGCCTCGCTGGCGAACGGCCTGTTCGACGGCGGGTCGTCCGGCTCGATGTTCGCGCCGAAGGTCGAGAGCTCGGTCTCGGCGGCCGCTCCGTCGGCCTCGCCGGACGCGCACATCCGCCCGGCCGCCTACGCCCCCGAGCGCCAGCTCCCGGTCCAGTACCGCGGGGCCCTCTCCGTCTCTCCGCCCCAGCCGGCCGCTTATTCGGCGCCGACCTTCACCCAGCGGATCTCGAACGCGTACGACGCGACGACGGCGTACGTCTCCGAGGGCATCGCGACGGCCGGCCAGTGGGTCGGCGGCGTCGCGCGCTCCGTGCGCAACCGCTTCTACAGCGGCATCGAGATGATCCAGGGCTTCGGCTACAAGTTCATCCACGCCGGACGCTCGACGAACTGGGGGACGAAGCCCCTCGTCGACGGCCTGCGCATGATCGCGGCGTACATGCGCGGAACCGGCAAGGCGGAGACCGACCTCGCCGTCGGCGACATCTCGAGCGCCGGCGGCGGCCGGCTCGGCGGCCACGCGTCGCATCAGACGGGCCGCGACGTGGACATCGGGTTCTACATGACGGAGGCGGGCAGCGGCAGGGCCGTGGACGCGATGAACTTCGTGCGCTTCGCCGGCGGGCGCGACGGGCTCACGGGCAGCTACGGCGGGCGGGCGGTGCGCTTCGACGCCGAGCGCAACTGGATGCTGATCCAGGCCATCCTCGCCAACCCCGACCCCGAGTTCAAGCCGACCCACATCTTCATCGCCAAGCACCTCGAGGGCGCGGTCCTCGCCGCCGCGGGCGACTCCCCGGACCGTGCGCGCGCCGCCGCGCTGATGTCGCACTGGCCCGGCCACGACAATCACCTGCACCTGCGCGTCCAGTAAGGTCTCCGCTCAGTCCCCGCAGAGCTTGAGGCCGACGATCCCGGTGAGGATCAGCCCGAGGCAGGCCAGGCGCGCGACCTCCAACAAACCTGCCAAATCGACCCAGACCCATGCGCTCGTCATAGGACTATAAGGTAACACTTCCGTATATGCCTTGAAACCGTAACACGATAGCGCTAAATTAGTCATAAGTTGCTTCCCCGCCCCCTGACATGATAATATCAACGCCGTCGTCCCGCTCTTTGTTCCGTTTTTCGTGCCCAGTTGGCGCAGTGGTAGCGCGCTCCCTTGACATGGGAGAGGTCATAGGTTCAAATCCTATACTGGGCACCATTTTTTTGCCCCAGGAGCCCCGCTGAACATGCCCGCAGCCGACATCGTGCGCGCCGCCGATCCGAACTCCCAGGAGGCCCTCGACGCCCTGCGCCACTCGTGCGCGCACGTCATGGCCCAAGCCGTGCAGGAGCTGTTCCCCGGCACGAAGATCACCATCGGGCCCGCCATCGAGCACGGGTTCTACTACGACTTCGACTCCGAGCACCGCTTCGCGGAGACCGACTTCAAGGCGATCGAGCGCAGGATGCTGCAGATCGTCGAGGGCAACCACGAGTTCAAGGGCGAGGAAGTCACCTACGAGCAGTCCAAGAAGTACTGGGAGGGCCGCGGCGAGAAGTACAAGCTCGAGCTCCTCGAGCAGTTCAAGGACCAGAAGCTCACGCACTACACGCACTCGACCTTCACCGACCTGTGCCGCGGCGGCCACACGCCGAGCACGAAGCAGATCCGCCATTTCAAGCTGCTGACCGTGGCCGGCGCCTACTGGCGCGGCGACGAGAAGAACGCGATGCTCCAGCGCATCTACGGGACGGCGTGGCCCACCAAGGAGCAGCTCCAGCAGCACCTCAAGATGCTCGAGGAGGCCAAGAAGAGGGACCACCGCAAGCTCGGCCCCGCGCTCGGCCTGTTCTCCATCGAGGAGCTCGCCGGCCCGGGCCTCATCTTCTGGCACCCGAAGGGCGGCCGCATGCGCCTCATCATGGAGGACTGGCTGCGCGCCGAGGCGCTCAAGCGCGGCTATCAGATGGTCTACACGCCGCACATCGCCAACAAGGACCTCTGGAACGTCTCCGGCCATACCGGCTTCTACCGCCAGAACATGTTCGGCGAGATCGAGGTCGAGAAGGCCGACTACATGCTCAAGCCGATGAACTGCCCCTGCCACATCCTCATCTACAAGGGCGGGCTGCGCAGCTACAAGCAGCTGCCGATGCGCCTGGCCGAGCTCGGCACGGTGTACCGCTACGAGCGCTCGGGCGTGCTGCACGGGCTGATGCGGGTGCGCGGGTTCACCCAGGACGACGCGCATATCTTTTGTACTCCGGACCAAATTGAATCCGAGATCGAGGGCTGCCTCGACTTCGCGCTCAAGGTCTTCGAGGTGTTCGGCTTCAAGGAGTACAAGATGGAGGTCTCGACCTGGGACCCCGAGAAGCCCGGCGACTACGTCGGCGAGGCCGAGGAGTGGGAGCGGGCGACGAAGGCGCTCATCGACGTGCTCGAGCGCCGCGGCACGCCCTACAAGCTGTGCAAGGGCGAGGCCGCCTTCTACGGCCCCAAGATCGACGTCAAGCTCATCGACGCCATCGGCCGCCCGTGGCAGCTGTCCACGGTGCAGTTCGACTTCAACCTCCCCAAGCGCTTCGAGATGGAGTACGTCGGCTCCGACGGCAACCGGCACCGGCCTCTGATGGTGCACCGCGCGCTGTACGGCTCGATCGAGCGCTTCTTCGGCATACTCGTCGAGCACTACGCGGGGAACTTCCCGCTGTGGCTCGCTCCGGTCCAGGTCAAGATCCTGACCCTGACCGAGGAGCAGGACGCGTCCGCCGAGGCCCTCCGCAAGAAGCTGGAGGCCGCGGGCTTCCGCGTCGAGGCCGACCTGCGCCGCGAGCGCATCGGCCACAAGATCCGCGAGACGACGCTCGAGAAGGTCCCGTACATGGTGATCATCGGCCCGAACGACGTGGCCTCGAACACGATCTCCGTGCGCCTCAAGGACGGCCGCCAGTTCAACGGCCAGACGGCGGACGAGTTCATCGCGAAAATCAAGACGGAGGCCGACGAGAAGCGCACGGCCTCGGATTGGCCGGCGCAGGCGCCGGCCCAAGGATAAGAATGAAGACACTGCTGATCGCCGTGACCCTCTCGATAGTCGCCGTCGGTACGGCCACGGAATCCGTCCGTGCGGCCAAGCCGGATTTCGACGCCGCCGCCGAGGAGGCCGGGTTCAACGCCGCGACGCAGATGTTCCAGGAGACGGGCCGCGACAAGCTCGCCGTCGTCTCGGCCTTCGAGAACTTCACCGCCCAGTTCCCGCGCTCCCCGCGCGTCGCCGACGCGGACTTCCTCCGCGGCGAGGCGTACATGCAGCACGCGCTGTCGATATTGAAGGCGGAGGCCTCCGCCAAGAAGACATCCTCGGCCCGGCTGCTCGCCCCCAAGAATCCCGCCGCGGTGAAGGCCCTGCAGGACGCCCGCAAGGCCTACGAGTCCGTGGTCGGCGACAAGAAATCCGGTCTCGGCGCCTCGGCGCAGTACCGCCTCGGCGAGGTCGCCTACAACGAGAAGGACTGGGAGAAGGCCGTCGCCGAGTTCAAGGAGGTCGACCGCCGCTTCCCGAAGGCCTACATCAACCCCGAGGCGCTGATGGGGATCATCTACGCCGACCTGGCGCTCGAGCAGTTCTCCCAGGCCGAGGCCAACCTGTTCCTTCTCGGCGAGACGTTCCCGACCTTCCTGAAGGAGCCCGTCGTGCTGTACGCGCAGGGCATCGTGGCCCTGCACAAGGGCGATTACGCGAGCGCCGAGCGCGCGCTCAAGCAGGTGAAGACCGCCGAGGCGCAGTACTACCTCGGCAAGACCTTCCTGCTGTCCAAGCGCGCCTATCTCGCCGCCGCCGCCTTCGAGAACCTGATCCGCGATTATAAGGACTCCGATCTGAAAGAAGAGGCTCAATTCTTCATCGGCGACTCGTTCTTCCTCGCCGAGGACTACAACGGCGCGATCTCCAAGTACCAGGCCTTCATCGCGATCTACCCCGAGAGCCCCCTGCGCGTGTCCGCGCTGTTCCGCATCGGCTCGTCCTACTTCCAGAAGAAGGACTACGTCGAGGCGCGCGCCAATTTCCAGGCCGTGCTCGACCGCTACCCGAAGGACTTCTTCGCGCCGCTGGCGCAGTTCTTCATCGCCGAGTCGCACCTCGTCGCCGGCCAGACGCGCGAGGCCCTGTTCGCCTACACGAAGGTGATCACGCAGTACCCCGACGCGGTGAAGATCACGCCGCTCGCGTACTTCAAGCTCTCCTGGTGCCAGCACCAGGTCGGCGACTACATGCAGGCGATCCAGACGGGGTCGAACTTCGTCGCTCAGTACCCGAATCACGTCCTCGCTAAAAATATCTACCTGATCATGGCCAACTCCCAGATCGCGCTGAAGCGCTACGTCGAGGCGACGTCGTCGCTGCAGCGCATCATCGACCTGGCCCCGTCCTCCGACATCGCCGAGCAGGCTCTCTTCTCCATCCTCAAGAACCAGTACGACCAGAAGGCGTTCAACTCGATCCTGACCTCCTATCAGTTCATCTTCCGGCATCTCCCGCCCTCGAAATCCAAGTGGCGCTCGATGAGCTACCTGTACGCGGCCGAGGCCTACCTGGGCATGAACCAGGTCGACGAGGCCGCGGTCATCTACGAGATGATCCTGAAGGTGTATCCCGACGATCCCGCGGCCTTCTACGCGCAGGACGGCCTGGCCTGGTGCCACTCCTACAAGGGCGAGGACACGCTCGCCCTCGAGGCGCGCCAGAAGCTCAAGGACATGATGGCGGTGGCCACCTCCTCGTTCTCCTTCACCGGCCTCAACGAGCTCGGCATCGCCGACTCGATGTTCAACCAGAAGAACTACGAGGACTCCTACCAGCTCTACGAGAAGTTCGCCCGCGAGAACCCGAAGGCTCCCGAGGCGCCGTCCGCGCTCTATCGCGCCGCGATGAGCTCCTACCACCAGCGCTTCTACACGCAGGCCATCGACCTGTGGCGCAAGCTCGTCGCCGAGTACCCGAGCGCGAAGGACGCGACCCTCGCCCGCTCCCAGATCGCCGACACCTTGTTCCGCGCGCAGAAGTACGGCGAGGCCATCGCGGCTTATCGCGAGATCCTGGCCGCGGACCCGAAGGGCGCCGGCGCGCCGATCGCGCACCTGCGCATCGCCCAGGCCGCCTTCAACGCCAAGGACGACGCGGCCGCGATCAAGCAGGTCCAGGAGCTCGTCGCCGCCTTCCCGGCGGCGCCGGAGTCCAACGACGGCCTCGACATCCTCGAGGGCGTCTTCGACCGCAACCGCGGCCTCGACTACAAGGCGAGCCTGCGGCAGATCGTCGCCTCCCAGCCCGGCACCCCGATCGGCGGCGAGGCGCAGTTCCGCCTCGCGCGCCGCGCCTTCGAGTCCAAGGACTGGGCGGCGGCCGCCGTCGACTTCCAGAAGTTCTCCGTGGACTTCACGAACCATCCCGAGCTGCCGAAGGCTCAGTTCTACCTGGGCGAGAGCTACTTCAACCAGAGCAAGTGGCAGGATTCCATCCCGGCTTACGAGCGGCTGCTCGGCAACTTCGAGAAGTCCGAGGACACGCCCCTCGCGGTGTTCCATCTGGCGAGCGCGTACTATAACCTGGAAAAGTTCGACGAGGCGACGCGCCATTACTCCCGCTTGATCGAGGAGTACCCGTCCTCGCCGTACGTGGCGCCCGCCCAGTTCAACCTGGCGCTCGCGTACAAGAAGCTGGGCAAGCTCGACATGGCGCAGTACGCCTACCAGAAGTACGTCGCGGCCGCCAAGCCCGGCGACGCGCAGGCGCAGAACGCCTTGTGGGAGACGTATCAGATCCAGCGCGACCGCAAGGACTTCGACGGCGCGGTCGCCACGCTCGAGACGATCAAGAACTCGGGCAAGGCGGACGGGGAGCTCGCGCTCGAGGTGATGTATCGTATTTCGGAGGTGAACACGGCCGCCGGCCGCCCCGACGAGGCCCAGGCGACCTGGGAGAAGATGCGGACGATGAAGCCGCTGAACTCCGCGTTCCGCCTCCAGGCGCTGGCCAAGCTCGGCGAGGCCTATGAGAAGGCGGGCGACTCGGCCTCCGCCGCCGACGTGTACGAGGACTACGCGCGCGCGGCGCCGAAGGACCTCGCGCAGAAGGCCGCGGCCCGCGCCGCGCTGCTGCGCAAGTCCGCCGGCGGGGCGAAGCCCCGCAAGGCGGCGCCGAAGGCGACCCCCGACGTGGACGAGCAGGTCGCCCCGGACGGCGGCGGCACGATGGTGATGCCCGCCGACGAGGCCCCGGCGAAGAAGCCCGCCGGCAAGAAGCCCGCGAAGTCCGGCGCCAAGGGCCGCCGCGGCGGGGAAGCCCCGTCCGAGCCGAACCTGCCGGGCATGCCGGCGGCCGAAGATATCCAGTAGTCCCGAGGAGACAAAGAGATGGGCGAAATCCACATCCTGGCGCTGTTCCGCGAGAGCTTCACCCTCGTCATCATGCTGTTCTGCTCCATCCTGTCGGTCACCTTCGCGCTCGAGCGCTGGTGGTACTTCCGGTCGGCGCAGGCGAGCCCCGACGACGTGCTCAGCCACGTGCGCAAGAGCCTCGAGGGGGGCAAGACCGACGCCGCCGCGGCCTACTGCCAGAAGCACCCGTCCGCGGTCGCCCAGGTCGTCCACTACGGGCTCCTGCACGCCGCCCGCTCGCGCAAGGACCTCGAGGAGCTGATGCTGACCAAGCTCAAGGAGGAGCGCGTCAAGCTCGAGCGCTTCCTCGGCGTCCTCGGCACGCTCGGCAACATCTCGCCCTTCATCGGGCTGTTCGGCACGGTCGTCGGCATCATCAAGGCCTTCCGCGACCTCGCCTCCTCCGGCACCGGCGGCCCCGCGGTCGTCGCCCGCGGCATCGCCGAGGCTCTCGTCGCCACGGCGGCGGGCCTGCTCGTCGCCATCCCGGCCTCGATCCTGTACAACTACTTCATGCGGCGCCTGAAGGTGATCACCGTGGACATGGAGATCGCCTCCGCGCGCCTGCTCGTGATGCTCGGGGCGAAGTAAGAGGGGACCCATGGCCGGAGCCAGCCAGAAAGAAGACGAACCGATCACGCAGATCAACGTCACCCCGCTGGTGGACGTCTGCCTCGTGCTCGTCATCATCTTCATGGCCGTCGCGCCCATGGCCGTCACGCTCGGCATCAAGGTCCTCGAGACCCGGCGCTCCAACGCCGAGGGCAAGGCCTCCGTCGACGAGAACGTCAACATCAGGATCACGCCGGACGGCGCCATCACCGTCAACGGCACGAAGACCGACGGCGTCACCTTCCGCGGGGTGCTGTCCGCCGCGCTCGCCTCGAGCAAGGACAAGATGGTGATCGTGACCGCCGACGCGACGAACAAGGTCGGCCTCGTCGTCGAGGTGCTCGACGCGTCGAAGCAGGCGGGCGCCCTCAAGCTCGCGGTGATGAAGGCCGATATGAAGGGGGAGGAAGGGGGCTGATGGCCGGTTCGAACATCGAGTCGGACGATCCGATCACGGACATCAACATCACGCCCCTCGTGGACGTGTGCCTCGTGCTCGTCATCATCTTCATGGTGACCGCGCCGATGTTCTCCGACCCGCCGATCAAGGTGGACCTGCCGAGCGCCCACACGCACGAGGGGGAAGAGGCCGACAAGATCACGATCACGCTCTCCAAGGACGGGGAATACGCGATCGACGCCCAGAAGTTCACCGACCCCAAGCTCCTCGGCGACGCGCTCAAGTCCGCGCTGGCGGCGAAGGAATCCAAGATGGTCGTGCTGCGCGCCGACAAGGACGCCCTGCACGGCCAGCTCACCGACCTGATGGCCCGGGCGAAGGACGCCGGAGCCCAGTCGCTGACGATCGCGACGGAACAGCTGAAATGATGCGGGTGTCATAGAAGGATGAACCAGGCACGAGTCCCGGCGTCGGTGCTGATCTCGCTCGCGGTCCACGCGGGCTTCCTCGTGCTGTTCATGGGCCTCGTCAAGGAGGGCCCGAAGCAGGCGGCGCAGATCGTCGAGGGCGTCGACCTGCTGATCGCGCCCGCCCGCCCTCGCCCCGTCGAGGGGACGCCGAAGCCGGTGATCTCCACGATGGACTTCCTCAAGATGGCCCTGCCCGCCGCGCCGCGCCGGGCCGAGCTCGCGGCCGTGGACGTCAAGCTCCCGGAGACGCGCAAGCCGCTGCTCGCGGAGGCTCCGAAGCTCGAGGAGAGCACGCGCCGGCTGGCGCCGAAGCTCGAGGCGCTCGATCTCGCCCGCTCCCGCGTCTCGGCCGCGAAGATCGACGCCGAGCCGATGAGCCGCCGCCGCGCCGCGCAGACCTTGGCCGCCCTCCCGAAGCTCGAGGAGGTCGGGCGGCGCCGCGTGAAGAACCTTCCCGAGGCCCTCGCCCTCGAGGACAAGCGCCGCGAGGCGACGACCTTGCTGGGCGGAGCGCTCGAGGCCCCGCGCGCGACGAGCCGCCGCGAGGTCGCGATGGCCGCCGCCAAGCTCGAGGAGGCCGAGGCGCCCGCTCCCGTCTCGACCCGCAAGGGCCTGTCCGTCCTGCCCGATCAGCTCGTGCTGCGGCAGCGTCCCGAGACGGCGATCGCCCCCAGGCTCGAGAAGATCGACGCGGTCGCCCCGAAGCTCGAGCGCCGTCAGGCCGCCGCCGCGACCGAGGGCGGCCCGAAGAAAGGCGTCGAGATCGAGGGCCCGCTCAAGGACCGCAAGGTCGTCTCGGCCGTCATCCCCAAGTTCCCCGAGTGGGCCCGGACGCAGGGCATGATGGAGGCCGAGGTCGCCATCCGCTTCAACGTCGACGCCGGGGGCGCCGTGATGCCCGGGATGCGCGTCGAACGCACGTCGGGCTACGGCCGCCTCGACCGCCTCTGCATGGACAGCCTTCGCGATTGGACCTTCGCCCCCGCGCCGGGTTCCGGCGCGCAATGGGGAGTCATCACCTTCCGCTTCATCCTGGAGTGACCATGAAAACCGCCTCTGTTCTCGCCGCAATGGCCGTGCTCGCCGCGAACGCCTCGGCCCAGGCGCCGGCGCCGCCCGCGGCCGCGGCCGCCGCCGCCGCGCCGTCGGGGGGGATGCCCGCCGAGGTGGTGATCAAGGCCGAGGGCGCCGGCTCCAAGCTCCAGGATCAGAAGCCGCCGCTGAAGATCGAGGTGGACCCCTTCGAGACGATCCGCCCGTCGCTGGCCCCGGACGAGAACCTGCTGCTAGCGGTGTCGCCGCTCACCGTGTCCTGGCGCCGCACGCATCCCGAGATCCTGATGAACGACCGGGTCATCCAGCCCTGGCGCACGACGTTCAGCCAGCGCTCGGGCATCGGCTTCAAGATCAAGGAGCAGCTCGAGGCGCTCCTCGGCGGCAAGCTCGAGGGCAAGGAAGGCCGCAAGTGGGGCTGGAGCCTCACCATCGCCGACGAGGAAGGCCGCGTCTTCCACAACTACTCCGGCTCCGGCGATCCGCCCGAGGAGTTGTTGTGGACCGGCCAGAACGAGCAGGGCGAGTGGGTGCGGGCGGGACGCTCGTATTCCGCCGTCTACACCTTCACGAGCCCCGACGGTTCGCCGCGCACGACGGTCGGCAAGCCCCTGCTGTTCAAGGGCATCGTCCACCAGGAGGACACCGGCCTGCACCTGAGCCTCGACTCGGCCGCGCTGTTCGGCACGAGCAAGAACGCCGCCGAGGTCCAGTCCGCCGCGGGCCAGGACCTGCTGCGCTCGGCCGTCGATCTCATCAAGCGCAAGTACTCCGGCATCCCGATCTCGGTGCGCGTGTTCGCCAACACCAAGGAGCTCGGCGACTCGCAGGCCAAGGCCATCCAGGACGTCCTGCTGCGCGAGCTGATGGTCGCCACGCGCCACATCGGCGTCGACGCGACGCGGGCGCCGTTCTCCGATCAGCGCGCCGAGATCGTCCTGCTCAACCGGTGAAGGAGCGCGGCGTCGCCTGATCGGGCGCGGGGGTTAATGGCTCAAGCGGGCCAGCACGCGGGATCGCTCGATGGGCCCCAAACCCGGCGGCGAATGATCGGGTCACCGATTAATGATGTGATCGATGCGGCGCCAGACCTGCAACGGTTCATCTTGGACAGCCATTGACGCCGTTTTCCACGGAGCAGCCGGGGTCTTGCGGCTGATGAGTCCCTTCTCCACGCCCCGCACGCTTCCGCTCGCGTTCCTCGCGAGCCGATTCTTCCCGGGCCCGTTTTGCGGCGTCCGAATTTTTCTTCATGATGGTCTTCTGATATGCCCTGACCACTTTGTCGAACGACCCCGAATCCGAGATATTCGATGAATTAGACAGGATGTAGTCGACGCATTCTCGATTGCTTAACTCATTCGCATGGTCGATTCTGGCTCGAAGGGGATAGCTCATCGGATTTTGAAGACTTGCGGCGGAATCATTGCAAGCCTTGATCTTTTCAGGGGGGATCCCGGCGCGAACCAGATCGCACGCCCGCGTGACCAAAAGAACTGTTTTTAGACCTGGCAAATCAAGGGGGCCCGGCGTGAAATAATGTGAATAGTCCTCATCCTTGAAGCCGATTATCCTTCTATCGGTGCGGCTAATGTAGTTGAGCCGATACCAACAACGCGCGACTTCGTTCTCTGTTTCCTGAAGCGCATAGAGTTCCGCACGCTGCTTCGCCTGGCGCTCACTCTCAGCATCCTCCCGAGCCTTGCGCTCCGCCTCCTGGCGTTCGCGGGCCAACCTCTCTTCCTCGATCCGTTTCTGCAGCGCTTCTTGCCGGGCGCGTTCGGCTGCCACTTTCTCCGCCAGTCGCGAGAATTCCTTCTCGATATTGACCTGGATGTTCTCATAGTGGTTCTTCCAGACGGCTTCTTGCGCGGGGGTGAGGGTATTGTCGTCCAGAGGGACGCCGCTGAGCACGGCTGCGCCATAGTCCATGTAATTCTGTCGAATCTCGTCGACATCCTTCTGCTTGAGTCCGAACGCACTGATGTGATCCAAGTCGAATTTATACGCGGCCATTTCTTCCTTGTCGATATGCTGCCAGCCGTGCCGTTTCCCTTTTTTATCCTTCCAGGAAAGCCGGTCGAAATGCTGGGATTCGTGATATAGGACACGCGCGAGATAGCCGGGATTGTCGCGCTCCCGGGCGATCGCGAATGTTTCCTTGAGGATGAGGACGCGACCATCCGCCGTGGTGAGCGCCATTCGGCCGCGGGGTTTGCGCGGGTCCATCGCCATCGTGCCGCTGTAGTGGGACCGGCCGTCCGTCCCGTCGATCTTCACCGCGAGGATCACCCCTTTACCGGATTCAGTGACACGGGGGTTCCATCGCGCCGTCAGTTTGGCGACATAGGCGTCCGCTGGTTCGGACGGCGCCTGGATTTCGAATGGGCCATCGTGTCGAGGTTTGACATGGTATAGGTCGGCGGTCAAAGTCATCGCTTTCTGATATGTCTGTTCTTGGATCGTGTAGGCAGCAAGGTACGCTTGGGCGGCCGCGAGCTTGTCTGTATTCGGAGCCGTCGTGCCGCGGATGGCGATGTATGCCGCCCTTAGAGGCGCGATGTCTTGTTCGGCGACTTGCGCAGCGGTGATCAAATCGAGGATTTTCTGCTTTGCCGCATCCGTATCAGGCCCCGGGTCGGGCGCGCAGGGAACACCGGCGTTGGCGACCGAGCAGAGGGCGGCGAACCCGCGTACTGGCGACGTCGTCAAGATGAAGACTAGGAACGCGCGCCTCATCGCACAATCTCCAACTCTACGGGGTCGGTGGAAATGGGGCCCAACGCATCGGCGACCCATTTCGCGTGGTCCTTCTTGATCGCTTCGAGTGTTTTGTAATGAAGCGCCATCTCGATGTAGGTTTCCGTCAGAGGCCGCGGCCGATCGTCGAATTCGACGTGGATGCGATAGCGGCCCGGAGTCTTGAACTCATTTCGGACGATCATCGTCCGGAACGGCTCCGAGGGGGAATCCCCGTCGCCGAGGCTTCGGAGAGTCTCCCCGGGGCCGATTCTGGCCCTGAAAGTCGTGCTCGCCGTGCTCTCGGCCATTTGTTCGGCAGTGAATGGGGCGGACATCGGCTTTAACGGTTCCGTCCTGCCCCCAAGCGTGGGCTCGAGGCGATGACTCCGCCCTTTGGCGTCGGTGAGCATGAACCTGATAGTTCGAAGCGAATCAAGCAATCCGCCCCAACGAAAGACGCTCGAGTCGTATTCGATGTAATTGATCGGCGCCCGGCCGACGTTCGTCATCTCGAGGCGATATCGAACGGGCTCTCCGACGCGGATCTTCGTTTTCTCGAGGACGAGCCTGAGGTGAACCTTTCGCCCGATGGGTTCGGGGGTGAACCCGGCGGGCGCGGGTGATACCATGGTGCGCGTATTCTTGTCTTCGAGCCTTTGGTCGGCGTCGACTAGGGCGTCGAGCTTCTTGATCTCATCGGGGACTGGGTGCTTCTCATTAGTCTGCGTGGGCATCGCCAGCGCAGGGGCGTGCGGCGCCACTGGCGCCGGGGATTCGGGCTTTCCGCATCCGGCGATGAAGGTGAGCAGCGCGGCGAGGGCGGCGGTCTTCATCTCTTGTGGCCTCGGTCCAGAATCAAATTGAAGCGGCGTTCAACCGCTTCTCTGGACTCATCCGGTTGAGGCCGGATCGTGGATACCCCGGGGCCGATCCCCCGAGCTACAGAGTTGATGGTCTAAGGATACTGGAAGTTGAGCAATCCATCGAGGGTCTTTCGCCCTGTAAGCGGGGAGACCCTATTGGCCCAGACAGAGTCTCCTTCTTTTTTAATGGGGGCAGCGGAGGTTTCCGTAATCCTCGCACCGTCCTCCCGACGGAGGAGGGTAATACACCGGGGCGGGGCGGTAGGCTGCGGCGGTCTCTTGCACCCAGCGGACGGTGATCCCGGGTCCTTCCCCGTTGCGGATGACTTCGATCAATCGGCGGAAAAGGCGGCTCTCGCAGGGCCCGAGACCGAGCGCTGATTCGTCGGCGATCCGCTCGTCGTTCCGCGAGAAGGCGGTATCGCCGAGCCGGATGGTCAGGACGCTATCGATAGAGACGCGGTCGGGAGTTCCGCAGGCGGTGACGGAAAGGTCCCTCGCCGCGGATAATAGAGTCGGGAACACGCCCATGGGGGTGCCTCGGATCGGCGCGGGATCCCACGGAATGATCGGAACGGCTCGAACCGGGTTCGATTCGGGCTTCGCGGGTGCGGGGTCTTCCCGCTCGGACCACGCGCGTATTTGATCCGCGGTCGCGCCCTTAAGAAGCATGCCGTACAACAATCCGCTGCAATCCCCAAGGCCGGGCGGCATGGTGTTCATCGCGTCCGTTCCGTAAGATCTGGGAGTGCATCCAATTCCGCCTGAGACACGCTTCCCGGGTGATCGCAGGACCGCCGGGCCAGGTCGGCGTAGGCGTTTTTCAGGCGTTCGTCGTGATCGCGCCGGGCGATGTTGGCCTGCGACCGGGCCTCGGCGACGAGTCCGCGCGCTTCGACGACTGCTTCTTCGAGGGCCCTTTTCTTCACGCGCTCTGTTTCCGTTTCGTAGCTGTCGATCATTGCGGATCGGAGCTGTTGGTGCGATTGCTTGAGGACGTCCTTCTTCTTCAGGACATCATAATACTCCGTACGGGCATGTCCGATCATCCCGGGTATCTTGCCGATCTTCTCGATGATCACCCGCTTGGATTTTCGCTCGTGCGGATGGCAGGTTCGTGTATTAGGCGTCCCCGAAGCGCAGACCGCGTCCCACTTCGCTTTGAAATCGACCGAGGCACCCGCGTCCAAGCCGATTTGCGCCGCGCGGTCCTGCGCGTTTCTGACGGCGTCGTTCTCCGCGCGTGTCCAGTGGACTTCCGTCCCCGTCCACTCCGCGAGGAGTGCCCATTTCTTCCGATCGTTGTCGGGAACTCCCACGACGATCAGCTTCTTCGGCGGACGGATGTCTCCGTTCAAGATCGCGGCATAGACCAGCTCGCAGCCCCAGCTGTGAGCGACGAGCTCGTTGATTTCCGCGTCCTGGTAAGCCGCCAGCTTCTTTCGTGCATTCTCGGTCGTCACGCCCCTCGCCGCGTTCGCGTATTCGACGGCATCGCCCACCAGCTCGCCGGTATGAGCTGGGTCGATGAGACGTTGGAACTTATAGCGGGCCCTTTC
This sequence comes from Elusimicrobiota bacterium, assembly GCA_016182905.1. Classification (NCBI taxonomy): domain Bacteria; kingdom Pseudomonadati; phylum Elusimicrobiota; species Elusimicrobiota bacterium. The sequence continues at coordinate 128,173 of JACPFR010000004.1, read as the reverse complement.
CAGGGCCGTCATGTTTTCGAGGGCGGAGAATGACGGCTTGATTTGGGTCTCGAATAGGTTCTTGTCGTATGCGCCGGTGTCGTCATTTGACATGACGCCGGTGACCTCCACCCGCATTAAAGTGAAGTTCTCGCCCTTCTTGTCCAGATTCCGGAGCGCCTCTTGTACGTAATAATGGTTCTTCCGCTGCAGCACCTGCTCGGTCATGGCTCGCAGTTCCGGATCGGCGACTCTCCCGGCCAAGTCCTGATGGTCCGGTCTGATCATCTGCGCATGAGCCCCGGAGACCACGAACGCCAGCAGGACCGCGATGACCAGGGGCTTCATCGGGATTCCCCGGTGTCAAGTGAATGGTCGATGAACAGGGCGAATGCGGTTCCGAACGCCAGTCCAAGGAAGTAGAGGATCACGGTGTTGCCGAAGACACCGAATTCGGCGGGCAGTCGGTCGCCGGGACCCCGGGTCAGGATCGTCAGGAGAGCCCAAAGCACAGCGATTGCGCCCGTCGCGACCAGGACTCGCCCAGCGCGGGCACTCCCGAGGCGGCGGGCCGCGAAAGCGCTGATCAGTGGAACAAGCATCACGGGAAGAAGAGTGGCGTCGTTCGAAACCCGCCATTTTACGCCGGTGATGGCGATGGGGAGGTAGACGGATATGAATCCGGCCAACGCGGCGAGATGCGCGAAGACGAACAGGCTTCTGCCGAAGTACCTCGTCCGGCGGGCACGAACGCTCGTCCCCGGCCAAAAGGCGAGGCCCGTCAGCGCCCCTCCGAGAATCCCGAAGAGCATGACGAAACGGAAAGCCTTGAAGCTCGAAAAAAAGTGCGGGGACAACTCGCCGGCGGGAATGAACAAATTCCCGGACGAGGAATCCTCCTGGGACGGGTGTGAACCGGAAATGACGTGTTTTCGAAGCGATTCCAGCGCGCGATCGAGCGTGTAGTTGTAATCCTCCGCGCGCTTTGCGCTGAGACCGAAATCTCCCTCGTTCAGAATGCCGCCGGTCGTGAGAATAAAGAATTCATGCTGCGACTCGGTGTAGGTTTGGACGGCGCGGTAAGGTCGTGTGGTTCTGGCATGGAATGTCCCGCGAGGCCATGCGTACTCATTGGTTTCATCGACCATTCGGTACTCGGCGCCGGCTTTCGCGCTCTCTTTGTCTTTGGCGGCGCGCAACTCCGCTAGGCTACGGAGGCCGCCGGGAGCCCTTTTGGGAATGACCATGAGTTCCATGAGCTCCAGTCGGGCGAAATCATCTAGCTTGTAATTCGACGGCTTCGGTTTGAATGGAGCGAGGCCCTTGTCGTCGGAAAAATTGCGATGGAAGTACACGACCTCCGTCTCACCCTTCACCTCGACCATGGTGGACCAGTAATAGGGGAGTTCTATGGTCTCGCCGTATTTCCCGACATACAATGTCACGGCCCCGTAGCCGCTGGAATTGGGCCTGGTCTGGATGGTCCCAGTTTGCGAGGAGGCTCCCTCTGCGATTGGAGAGGGGGGGGCCTGCGGTTCACGCGCGAAGCTTTGACCTGCGAGGAGAGTGAGACTGGCGCTAAGAATCGCTAAGTGGCGTTTCATTTGATTCCTTTGGCAATAAAAATGAGGAAGCGAGCATTGCTCGCTTCCCCTGGACTCATCCGGTTGAGGCCGGATCGTGGATACCCCGGGGCCGATTCCCCGAGCTACAGAGTTGATAGCCTAAGGATACTGGAAGATGAGTAATTCAACGAGGGTCTTTCGCTCTGGAAGCGGGGAGACCCTAATGGCCCAGACAGAATCTTCGATCGAAGACGAAAAGAAAGCGGGCCCGCGACGAGCGGGCCCGTTCCATTTTAAGGGGATGAAAACTAGCTGTTACCGGCGACGGCGGTTCCGGCGGGGGGGAGGTCCTTGGCGAGCTTGGCGAAGAGCTCCAGCTCGGCCTTGTATTTCGCGGCGGCCTGCTCGTTGGTGATCAATCTGATTCCATTGATATCCGCGATTGCGGCGGCGCGCAGGACTCCGGTTTTGTCGGTCAGATAGTATTCCGCGTAGGTTTTTTCGGTATTCCTGAACCAGATGAAAATATCTTTGGAACCTTCGACGGTCGGAACGACGAAGACGTGTTTGCCTTCAGGAAGAGGCTCTGACACTTGAAGCACGGGAATGTTCGTCGTGCCGTCGCACCCGCCGAGGACTCGGCAGACATCTTTGTCGAACGTGGTGGGTTTCTTCGAGGCAAGCGTACGCTTGATCAGCCTGGCGAGCAGTTCCTCGTTGATGATCGGATCGGCCTTGGGCATCAGGTCGACGGGGACGCTCTTGGGCGCCGGCGGGACGGGCGTGGGCGTCGCGGCGACGGCGGCGGCCCAGCCGGACGCATCGAGACCGGTGACGGCGTTCTTGAGAGCCTTTTGGGCGGCCGAAGGGTCGACCGCGGCGGCGAAAATGGCGTTGTTGCGGATGGGGGCGAGGCTCGAGGTGAGCATGGCCGAAAGGTAGGCCGAGGTCAGGACCGCGGTGATGGGGTGGGTCTTTATTCTCATAGTCGAATTGTAGGCGCCTTATGGGCGCCCTCCCTGAGGCCTATGTCCCGGGTGAGACCCGGTAATCGGCCTAGGTCTTCTTGCTCCAGTAGGCCTAGGCCATTAAAGGAGGGTTAAGCCTACCTTGACAGAGTTCGGGGCCGGGGTTACACTCCGGGTACCCCTCATTATGAAACACTCCCGATTTCTTCTTCTCGCCGTCGTCCTCTGCTCGGCCGCATCTTCGGCTATTGCTCTAGGCGACGAGGACGAAGTCAGTGATGCATCTGTCGTCACCTGCAAAACCGGCACCACCAGCGACGGCAATGGCGGCTGCGTGGCGGTCAAGCCTAAGCCCCGTCCCGAGGTCGCCGGCAAGGACGGCGTCGTTCAGAACGACCCCACCGGCAACGCCTGCGCGAACGGCGTGCTTCCCAACGGGTTGTGCCGCGTCGTCCCGACCGCCGTCGACTCCGACACCACGGTCGACGCGAACATCCCGGCGATGGTGGGCGGGATCGTGTCGGCCGGCGTCCTCGGCGAGCAGACCGGAGCCCAGGCCCGGCCCCCGGTCACCTTCCCTCAGGCGCAGACCCCGGAGGCCGAGCAGTCCCGCCAGGAAGTGGCCCGCCTGGTGAACGCGAACGACACCGCCGCCGCCCGCGAGTACGCCGTCGCGGCCCTGGCCCGCCACCCCGAGGACCCCGCCTTGCAGTCGTTCGTGAAGCTCACCGCCCCCGTGAAGACCGGCGTGGATCAGAGGACGGTGAAGTCCCGCATCGCCGAGCTCGCGGCGGGCATGCGCCAGGACGAGGGGACGGGCAACGGCGCCATACTCGCCTCGCCCATCTCGTTCGGTGCGCTGGCCGGCGGCGCCACTCGTGGCCCGGCGACCATTCCCGCCGGGGCCGTCATGCCCGATCTGCACGCCAACGCAGTCTATCGCGAGGCCAGCACTAAGATCGCGATCAAGGACTATGCTGGAGCCGAAGCCGTCCTGACACGCCGCATCGGGGAGAACCCGTCGGACGCCGGAGCGTTCCATCTGCGCGCGCTGACCCGGCGCCTGCTGACCCGATTGCAGGATTCAGCCGAGGACGCTCGAAAGGCGGTCGCCCTAAACCCCCGCGACTCGAGGTCCCTGCACCTGCTGTCCCGCGACCTGACCGACCTTGGCCGTCCGCAGGAAGGCCTGGCCGAGGCTGAGCGCGCGCTGGCCATCGATAACAACGATGCCCAGGCCTACGTCGCCCGTTCCGAGGCCTTCCGGTCGCTCGGCCGCGCCGAGGAACGCCTGTCCGATCTCGCTCGCGCCGCGGCGCTCGACCCGAAATTCGCCCCCGTTTACGAGGAGGCACTTGCCCTCAACGGAGGCAAGGCCGTTCCAAGCAAGAGCGGCCGCGCGTGGCCGGTGTGGTTCGGCGCTATCGGTACGGCCCTGTTGTTCTTCTCGTTCGCGCTCTTCCCGAAGTTCCGGGACACGGGGCGATCACGGGTGCCCTCGGCCGACCGGGGCGCCCCACCTATGAGGCCGGCGGTCCCGGCCGGCTACAGCCTGGGAGAACGGCTCGGCCAGGGCGGGATGGGCGTCGTCTACGAGGGGGAGGACCGCGCGCTCAAGCGCAAGGTGGCCATCAAGGTCCTTCGCCCCGAGGTGGCGGAGAACCCGCGCGAGCGGCAGCGCTTTCTTAAGGAGGCGCGCACGGTCGCCAGGCTCAAGCATCCGAACATCGTGGACATCCACGCGGTCCATGATGAGAACGGTGAAGTCTGGCTCGTTTTCGAACACATCCAAGGCGAGACTTTGCACGAGGTCCTCGGCCGGGGGGCGCTTCCGGTCCCGAAGGTCTTGCACCTGCTGGGGCAGGTCGCGTCCGCCCTCGACTACGCGCACGCCCAAGGAGTGGTCCACCAGGACCTGAAGCCCGCCAACATCATGACCGCCGGCGACGTCGCCAAAGTGATGGATTTCGGCATCGCCCGCTGCGTCCGGGAGACGATGTCGACGGTGTCGAGGCTGGAGGTCGCGGGCACGCCGGCCTACATGGCGCCCGAGCAGGAGTTGGGCGGGGCCGCGGCGGCCCCGGCGGCCGACATCTTCGCCTTCGGCGCCTGCGCCTACGAATGCCTGTCCGGCCAGATGCCGTTTCCCGGCGGCCACGTCATGATCAAGGTGGAGAAGCGCTACCGGCCGCTGTCCGAGCTGGCGGGGCTTCCGGCCGCCGTGGACCCGGTCATCTCCCGTGCCCTGGATCCTGATCCGGCGAACCGCTGGCCGACCGCCTCGGCCTGTATCGGGGCGTTGGCGCGGGCGCTGCAGGAAGCGCCGGCGGTTCAGCGCGGCGTCTGAACCGGGTCATCAGGATCGGCTGAGGCCCGTCATGTCGGGCGCATGATAGAGCGCGTACCCGTCTATCTCGGCGAGGAGTCTCCGCTCGTCCCATGACTTTTCGAGCGAGATTCCGTTGTAGGATGCGCTGAGGATGAACGTCCAGGTCAATGTCGGGGGTGCCGGCGGAGGGTTGCCGTTGAATCCCAGGCCGGCCCACGCGCTCTTGAATCGGGCAACGTTCTCCGGCTCCGGGCGGATGGCTACGGTGACGCAGGGTGCTGCCGCATCCAGCGCGCCGGCCTGCCGCAGGATCCAGGCGATCGTCCAATCCAGACGGTCGAGAGGGCCGCGATCGAATATCCCGCTCAAGAGGGAAAGGGCGGACTCATTTCCCGAGAGGAACATGAATTCGACTTCGCCGTTCTTGAAAGCCGATATCGTTTTCAAGAACGCGCTCGCATTAGCCGGGTCGAGCGCCGCGAGAAACCGCAGCCGTTCTCCGTGCTCCGCTGACAACCGTCGGAATAGGTTTCTCATCAGGGATAGCGCCGCAGTCTGGCGATTATAGCCAGTTGTTTCCGCGAAGGGGGAATTCGTCCAGTCCGTCTCGTGATGTTCCCAGAGCTCGGCGACTCGCAGGCCAAGGCCATCCAGGACGTCCTGCTGCGCGAGCTGATGGTCGCCCCGCGCCACATCGGCGTCGACGCGACGCGGGCGCCGTTCTCCGATCAGCGCGCCGAGATCGTCCTGCTCAACCGCTGACGCTCCGCGCCGTTCAACTTACCTTCACCGCGCCGCCATAGGCGGCGGGTCCCCGCTCGTTGTAGAGTGAGCGCCATCGGGTCATGGAGGGGAACATGAGAAGGACGATCCTGGGCGCGATGGCGTTGGCCGCGGCGCTGGCCGCCGCGCGGAGGGCGGAGCCCGAGCCCCGCCTGCAGGTCAGCCGGCTCTCCGGGCGGTTCGAGATCGAGACCCCGAACCGGAGGGAGAGCGTCGCCGGGCAGAGGCTGCCCTACGTCCGCTCCGGCTCGATCGTCCGCGTCACGGCGGGAACGGCCGAGTTCCGGTCGGACTTCGACGCGGTCGTGACCGCCGGCAAGGGCGACACGTTCCACTACACGGCGAGGCGGCCGGAGGACGGCCGGGCGGCCGTCCAGGTCATCGCGGCGATCGAGACGGACCCCAAGTCCCTGGAGATCGTCGTCGGGGGGGAGCGGTTCCGCCCGAAGCGGGGCGGGGGGCTCTCGATCACCGCCTCGGGCCCCGGCGAGGCGACCGTCCGGTCCGAGATGGGCGACGTCCTCGTCGCCACCGGCGGGGCGCGCGGGGCCGGCCGCCTCCTGCAGCCCGGGGAGGCGCTCATCGTCGCCGTGCGGGAGGACGAGACGGCCTCACGGCGCCCGATGAGCCTGGCGGGGGTGACCGTCATCCGCAAGAACGAGACGACGTTCGAGGCCCGGGGCGACGCCCCGGAGGAACCCATGCGCGGGGCGAGCTCCGAAGCGGCCCGGCGCGCCGCCGCGGCCTGGCCCGAGAGGTCCGGGATGGTCGCGGAGGCGATGATCGACAAATACGGAGCGCCCGACTCGGTCGACGACGCCAAGATGACCTGGATCGGGAACGGGAGCTGGAAGCGGACGACGGTCTACCGCCTGCCGGGCGGAGGCGGCGACGTCATCGAGCAGTCGATCGGCTACGCCGTGCCGGAGGACCGGCGCGCCGACCTGACGCGGCTCGGCCTCGCGGTGAAGGTCGACGCGGCGGGCGGCGAGCTGTCGTCGACGAGCGAGTCCGAGGAGACGAACTTCCTGGTCCTGAACCTCGCCGACGAGGTCGTCAAGGAGACGCGCACCCCCGAGGGCGCGCGCGCGTACTATCTGCAGACCGTGCGTCTCGCCGCGGCCGGCAAGAGCTCGCCATACCTGAGCGGGCTCTTGTTCAGGCCGTGAGGGACGGCGCCCGGAGGCTCGCGGCATGTCTATTATATTAGACATTGTTTCGCGCGGATGGCGGGTCTCTCCCGTCGGAGAGCGCGCCCGCCGGCGCTGGGGCGGGCTGAAAATATTGACGCGCCGAGCGCGCTCCGCGGCGCTGTTGAGGCGCGCGCTGACTTTGGTATCTACGGGTATGGCCAAAACCGTCTACAGCTTCGGGGAGTCTTCGGACGTCCGCGCGGTGTCGCGGCTGGACCGCGACGCGTCGCGCGCGTTGTTGGGCGGGAAGGGCGCCGGGCTCTTCGAGATGTCCCGCATCGGCCTGCCGGTGCCTCCGGGCTTCACCGTCACGACCGACGTGTGCCGCGCGTACTACGCGCGCAAGGCCGAAAAGGGCCTGACGCGTCACGCGATGCGCCACCCCGAGCGCTCGGCGAAGTCCATCGGCCGCGCCGTCGTCGCGGAGTTCCTCGCCGCCGTCAAGAAGCTCGAGAAGTCGACCGGCCGCCGGTTCGGCGACGTCAAGAACCCGCTGCTCGTCTCCGTGCGCTCGGGCTCCAAGTTCTCGATGCCCGGCATGATGGACACCATCCTCAACCTCGGCCTGAACGACCGGACGGTGCTCGGCCTCGTGGCGCAGACGGGCAACCCGCGCTTCGCCTGGGACTGCTACCGCCGCTTCATCGCGATGTTCGGCAACGTGGTCAAGGGCATCGACAAGGAGGCCTTCGAGGCGGCCCTGCGCCAGGTCAAGGCCGCGGCCGACGTCCAGACCGACGCGGAGCTGTCCACCCAGGCCCTGCAGTGGCTCGTGGGACTGTTCAAGGACATCTATAAGGAGCATTCGGGCTTCCCGTTCCCCCAGGAGCCCGGCGACCAGCTGCGCCTCGCGGTCACCGCCGTGTTCGAGTCGTGGAACAACCCGCGCGCGTTCGCCTACCGCAAGCTCAACCGCATCCCCGACGACCTCGGCACCGCCTGCACGGTGCAGGCGATGGTGTTCGGCAACATGGGCTCGGACTGCGCGACCGGCGTCGGCTTCACCCGCGACCCGGGCACCGGCGAGCGCGCCTTCTACGGCGAGTTCCTCGTCAACGCGCAGGGGGAGGACGTGGTGGCCGGCACCCGCACGCCGCGGCCGCTCAACGAGCTCTCGAAGGAGATGCCCGCCACGTACAAGCGCCTGCTCGAGATCTCGAGCAGGCTCGAGAAGCACTACGGCGACGTCCAGGACATGGAGTTCACGATCGAGAAGGGCCGCCTGTTCATGCTCCAGACGCGCACCGGCAAACGGTCGGCCATGGCCGCTCTTCGCATCGCCGTCGATATGGTGGACGAAGGCCTCATCACTCCCGACCAGGCCGTGATGCGCCTGACGCCGGAGCAGCTCGACGAGCTTCTGCGTCCGGTGTTCGAGGAAGGCGCGTCGGCCCGGGCGAAGGTGCTCGCCAAAGGCCTGCCCGCCGGCCCCGGCGCCGCCACCGGGCGCGCGTATTTCACCGCCGATCGGGCCGTCGAGGAGGCGAAGAAGGGCCCCGTGATATTGGTCCGGCCCGAAACGAACCCGGATGATATCCACGGCATGGCCGCGGCCGAGGGCATCCTGACCGCCACCGGCGGGATGACGAGCCATGCGGCCGTCGTGGGCCGCGGCATGGGCAAGGTCTGCGTCGTCGGCTGCGGCGAGCTCGAGAGCCTCGGGCTGAAGGAGGGAGACTGGATCTCGCTCGACGGCTTCAAGGGGCGCGTCCTGGACGGCCGCGTCGAGACCCAGCCCTCCGAGATCCTGGAGGTGCTGCTGGGGAAGCGGCCCGTCGCCGGATCGGAGCTGTACCGGCGCTACAAGACGTTCATGGCCTGGGCCGACGCCGCGCGCGCCCCCGAGGTGCGCGCCAACGCCGACACGCCCGAGGACGCCAAGACCGCGACGGCCCTGGGCGCCGCCGGCATCGGCCTGTGCCGCACCGAGCACATGTTCTTCGGCGAGGACCGCATCCCGAAGGTCCTGGCGATGATCCTGGCCGACTCCGAGGAGGAGCGCTACGAGGCGGTCAAGGCCCTGTACCCGCTGCAGAAGGCCGACTTCAAGGCGATCTTCAAGACGATGCGCGGCCGCCCCGTCACGGTCCGCACCATCGACCCGCCCCTGCACGAGTTCCTGCCGCAGACGCCGGAGGCGGCGGATCGCGTGGCGGCCCTGCACGGCTTCGACGCGGGCAAGCTGTGGGCGAAGACCCTCGAGCTCAAGGAGGCCAACCCGATGCTCGGCCACCGCGGCTGCCGCCTGGGCATCACCTACCCCGAGATCACCGACATGCAGGCGCGCGCCATCCTGTCCGCCGCCTGCGAGCTCGGCCGCGAGGGCGTCTCCGCCGTCCCGGAGATCATGATCCCGCTCGTCGGCCACGTCACCGAGCTCCGCCACCAGAAGAAGCGCATCGCGGCGATCGCCGAGGCCGTGTTCGCGGAGCACGGCACCTGCGTGCGCTACCAGGTGGGCACGATGATCGAGGTGCCCCGCGCCGCCCTCACCGCGGGGGAGATCGCCGAGGAGGCCGAGTTCTTCTCGTTCGGCACGAACGACCTCACTCAGATGACGCTCGGCTACTCGCGCGACGACTACGGGCGCTACATCGGCCGGTACCTGGAGATGAAGATCCTCGAGTCGGACCCCTTCCGCTCGCTGGACCGCTCCGGGGTCGGGCGGCTCGTGCGCCTGGCCGTGGACGAGGGCCGCAAGTCCCGCCCCACGCTGAAGATCGGCATCTGCGGCGAGCACGGGGGCGACCCGGCCTCGATCCGGCTTTTCCACGACGCCGGCCTGGGCTACGTCTCCTGCTCGCCCTACCGGGTCCCGATCGCCCGTCTGGCGGCGGCCCAGGCCGCGATCTCGTCCAAGGCGCTTCACAACTGACGTCAAAAACGCTAGGATGCCCGTATTCCCGGCCGAAAGGCTGGAACGGAGGTTTTATCCATGGCCATTAAAGTCGGAATCAACGGTTTCGGACGCATCGGGCGCCTCGTCATGCGCGCCTCCCTCAAGAATCCCGAGGTCCAGGTCGTCGCGATCAACGACCTGACGGACGCGAAGATGAACGCGAACCTGTTCAAGTACGACTCGACGTTCGGGCCGTACCCCGGGACCGTGGAAGCCGTCGGCAACGACCTGAAGATCGACGGCCGCCTGATCAAGGTGTTCGCCGAGAAGGACCCCGCGAAGCTCCCCTGGGCCTCGGTCGGCGCCGAGATCGTCGTCGAGTCCACCGGCCTGTTCACCGACGCGGAGAAGGCCAAGGGCCACCTCGCCGGCGGCGCCAAGAAGGTCGTGATCTCCGCTCCCGCGAAGGGCGAGGACATCACCATCTGCATGGGCATCAACGACGAGCTCTTCGACCCGTCGAAGCACACGATCATCTCGAACGCGTCCTGCACGACGAACGCGCTGGCCCCGCTCGGCAAGGTCCTCGACGAGGCCTTCGGCGTCAAGAACGGCCTGATGACCACGGTCCACGCCTACACCAACGACCAGAACCTGCTCGACCAGCGCCACGGCGACATGCGCCGCGCCCGCGCCGCCGCCGTGTCCATGATCCCGTCCTCGACCGGCGCCGCCAAGGCGATCGGCCTCGTGCTCCCGAAGCTCAAGGGCAAGCTCACCGGCACCTCCCTGCGCGTCCCCGTCCAGGACGTCTCCATCGTCGACCTCACCGTGACGCTCAACAAGTCCGTGACGAAGGAGGAGGTCAACGAGGCGTTCAAGAAGGCCGCCGCCTCCGGCAAGCTCAAGGGCTTCATGCAGTACAACGAGGACCAGATCGTGTCCCGCGACGTGATGGGCAACGCGCACTCCTCGGTGTTCGACGCGACGCTGACCGACGTCATCGACGGCAACCTGGTCAAGGTGTTCGGCTGGTACGACAACGAGTGGGGATACTCCAACCGCGTCGTCGACCTCGTCGCCTACATCGCCAAGAAGTCGGCCGTCGCGGCGTAAGGACGTGAGCGGAAAGAAGCGGCACGCGACGGTCATCGGCGTCCCCCTGGATTACGGCGCCTCCAAAAAGGGCGCCTCGGGGGGGCCCGCCGCCGTCCGGCGGGCCAACCTCGTCGAGGGCCTCGAGGCCTTGGGCCTCGAGGTCACCGACGCCGGGGACCTGACCGTGCCTAAGATCGTCCCGGCCGCGAAAGGCAAGCTCAAGAACGGGGCGGCCATCCTCAAGGTCTGCCAAAGCCTCGAGAAGCAGACCTATGAGGCCGTCGCCAACGGCTCCGTTCCGATCACCTTGGGCGGCGACCATTCGCTGGCCGTCGGCTCGGTGTCGGGCGTCTCTCGCGCGTTCCGCGACAAGGGGCGCAAGGTCGGGCTGATCTGGGTGGACGCGCACGCGGACATCAACACCCCGGAGTCGTCCCCGACGGGCAACGTGCACGGCATGCCGCTGGCGCACCTTCTGGGGATGGGTCATAAGGATTTCGCGCGCATGGGCGGCTTCTCTCCGAAGATCGACCCGCGCAACGTGGTCCTCGTCGGCATCCGCGACGTGGACCGCGCCGAGGCCGTCAACATCCGCAAATCCGGCATCCGCGTCTTCTCCATGCAGGAGATCGACCGCTACGGGATGGGAGTGGTGACCGAGCAGGCCATCGACATGGCCAGCGACGGCACCGCCGGCTTCCATCTGAGCTTCGACATCGACGCCGTGGACCCGGGCAACGCGCCGGGCACCGGCACGGTCAAGCGCGGCGGCCTGACCTACCGCGAGTCCCACCTGCTGATGGAGCTGTGCGCCGACTCCGAGCGCATGGTCGGCCTCGACCTCGTCGAGGTCAACCCGCTCGAGGACACGCAGAACGCGACGGCCGTCCTCGCGAGCGAGCTCATCGCGTCCGCGATGGGCAAGAACATATACTAGGGATTTTATGACCGATAAGCCGGCTCTCAAGCTCAAGCGTCTGCAGGACATGACCGTCAAGGGCAAGCGCGTGCTCGTCCGCGTGGACTACAACGTCCCGATGAAGGGCTCCAAGATCGAGGACAACGCGCGCATCCGCGAGACCCTCCGGACCCTCGAGCACCTGCTCGCCGAGGGCGCGAAGCTCGTCCTCGTCGCCCACCTCGGCCGCCCGAAGGGGAAGGTGGAGCCCAAGTATTCCCTGAAGCCCGTCGCCGCCGAGCTGGGACGCTTATTGAAGAAGCCGGTCGCGTTCGCCGACGATTGCGTCGGCCCCGTCGCCGAGAAGGCCGTCGCGGCGCTCAAAGCCGGCGACGTCGTCCTCCTCGAGAACCTCCGCTTCCACGCCGAGGAGGAGGCCAACGATCCCGCCTTCGCGAAGGCGCTGGCCAAGAACGGGGACCTCTTCATCCAGGACGCCTTCGGCGCCCTGCACCGCGCGCACGCGTCGACGGCCGGCGTCGCGGCCCACCTTCCCGGCGCCATCGGCTACCTGGTCCAGCGCGAGCTCGAGTTCCTCGACCGCGTCATCGGCAACCCGCAGCGCCCGTTCCTCGCGATCATCGGCGGCGCCAAGGTCTCCGACAAGCTCGCCGTGCTCGACAAGCTCCTGGAGCGCGTGGACGCGCTGCTCATCGGCGGCGCCATGGCCTATACCTTCCTCGCCGCGCAGGGCATCAACATCGGCAAGTCCCTGCTCGAGAAGGACCAGATCGACGCCGCCAAGGCGATCATCGAGAAGGCCTACAACAAGAAAGTCGAGATACTGCTTCCCGCCGACCACCTCGTCGTGCGCGAGATCAAGCCCGACGCCCCCGCGGCCGCGACCCAGGCGATGGCCATCCCGCCCGACATGATCGGCGTGGACATCGGCCCGCACACGATCGAGTTCTTCACCGAGCACATCTCGAAGGCCCAGACGATCTTCTGGAACGGCCCGATGGGCATATTCGAGATGCCCGCCTTCTCCACCGGCAGCAACGCCGTCGCCAAGGCGATGTCGGAGGCGACGGCGAAGGGCACGATCACCATCGTCGGCGGCGGCGACAGCCTGTCCGTCCTGGCGAAGACCGGCTTGGCCGGCAAGATGACCCACTGCTCGACCGGGGGCGGCGCGTCGCTCGAGCTGCTCGAGGGGAAGGCTCTTCCGGGCCTGGTCGCTCTCGCGTCGTAAAATAGGTATAATCGATCTTCATGTACACCATCTTGATGACGATCCACATCATCGCCTGCCTGGGCATGATCCTGTTCGTGCTCCTGCAGACGGGTCGCGGCGCCGGCCTGTCGATGTTCGGCGGCGGGGGGGACTCGCTGATCAACACGCCCAGCGGCTCCAGCTTCATGAAGAAGCTCACCGCCGGCCTGGCCGCGACCTTCGCCTTCACCTCGCTTTTCCTGACGCTCCTCTCGGACCGGACCGGGATGTCCAGCGTGACCTCGAGCGCGGCGACCTTGCCCGCTCCGGTCGCGACGGAAGCCCCGGCGCCCGCCGCCGAGGCGAAGCCGATGGAGCTCCCGGAGGCGGCCAAGACGTCCAAGCCGTCCGCTCCGGCTCCGGTCAAGAAGTAGACGCAAACCCGCGCACGGGTGGTGGAACTGGCAGACACATACGCTTGAGGTGCGTACGCCCGAAAGGGTTTGGGGGTTCGAGTCCCCCCTCGTGCAAGATCAAAGAAATGCCGCCGGTCTCCGAAAGGAGGCCGGCGGCTTTTTTTGACGTCAGTACGCGACTTCGAACTTCTTGCGGGCGAAGTCGGCCTTCGTCATGGTGACGATGCCGCGCAAAGTGTCGCCCTTCGCGTCGAAGGAGATGTCTCCGACCATGGCGCGCAGGTGGGTCTTGCGCACGGCGTCGAGGACCAGCCTCCGGTCGGGGGAGCCCGCCTTGCGCAGGGCGTCGAGCGCGACGCGCGCGGCCTCGTAGCCGTAGTGGTCGTAGGCCCGGGGCTGGGCGCCCGCCCAGCGCTTCTGATAGCGCTCGACGAAGTCGGCGGCGCTGGGCAGGGCCTCGACGGGCACGCCCCCGACCGAGATGTAGGCGCCGTCCCCGGCCGGCCCCGCGATGTCGAAGAAGTCGCGGTTCTTGGTCGCGTCGCCCGAGAGGAACGCGCCGCGATAGCCGGCGGCCCGGGCCTGCTTGATGAGCAGTCCCGCCTCCATGTAGATCCCGCCGTAGAACACCGCGTCCGGGCGCGCCGCCGCGATCTCCTTGGCGACGGCGGAGAAATCCTTGTCCCCGAGGGAGACGGCCTCGAAGGCGGAGACCGAGCCTCCTTTGCGCTCGACGGCCGCACGGAAGGTCTCGGCCAGGCCGAGGCCATAGGGCGAGCGGTCGTGGACGAGGAAGAAGCTCTTCAAGGCGAGACGCTTGACGGCGTAGTCCGCGGCGAACTCTCCCTGCATCGCGTCCGAAGGGGGAAGGCGGAACACGACGCGCTCTCCGCCCCAGTCCGGACGGTCCTGCTGGGCCGTCAGCGCGGTCGCGGTGGCCGACGGGGTGATCATCGCCAGCGGTGCCTGCGCGTAGACGCGCGACGCCTCGATGGCGCAGCCCGACGTCAGATGGCCGACGACGGCGAACACGCGCGGGTCGTCCACGGCCCGGCGGGCGACGGAGGCGGCCTCGAAGGGGTCGGAGCGGTCGTCGGAGACCGTCACCTCGACGGCGGGAAGACCGCCCAGCGCCGTCTCGTCCTCGACGGCCATCCGCACCCCGCGCTCCACGCCCTGCCCCGAGGCGGCCATGTCCCCGGTGATCGGCACGGCGACGAGGAGGCGGACGGGTCCTCCGCCCTCGGGCGAGCAGGCGCAGGCGAGGGCCATGACGGCGGCGAGGCCGGTCCGGCGGAGCATGACCCCAGTGTACGAAAAAGTTATCATCGAGAGAGGCTCAATCCATGATCCAACTCGCCGAAGGCGCGTACTGCTGGTCCTCGTTCAACCCCGAGAAGAGGTTCAACTTCAACGGCCACCTCCTCAAGACCGCCGGGGGGACCGTCATCGTCGACCCCGTGCCGTTCTCGGACGACGACCTGGCCTATCTCGAGGCCGCGGGCCTCAAGCCCGACGCGCTCGTGATCACCAACAGGAACCACCTGCGGGAGCGCGGGGCGGTGCTCGAGCGCTGGAAGATCCCGACCGTGCTCCATGCCGCGGAGGTCGAGGAGGCGGGGATCGTCCCCGAGAAGACGGTCAAGGACGGGGACTCGATCTGCGGCCTTCTGTGCGTGCACCTTCCCGGAAAATCGCCGGGTGAGATCGCCCTCTACTGGCCCGAACGGCGGCTGTTCCTTCTCGGCGACGCGCTGATCGCGCCCCATGGAAGATTGAAGACCGTTCCCGTGGAGAAGCAGGACGATCCCGCCGCGCTCAAGCGCTCGCTCGAGCTCCTGCGGACCTACGACTTCGACCACCTGCTCGTCGGCGACGGCGACCCGCTGCTCGGCGACGCCAAGACCGCCGTCGTCGCCTTCCTGAACAAGGGCGCGTGAGACGCTTCTCCTGCCGCGTCTACGGCGTGCTGCGGGAGGGGGACAAGGTCCTCCTCGCCCGCTCGCGCTTCGGCGGCGGCACCTTCATCAACTTCCCCGGGGGAGGCATCGAGATCGAGGAGGCCCCGGGCGACGCCCTGCGCCGCGAGTTCCGCGAGGAGACCGGCCTCGAGATCCGGCCCGTGCGGACCTTGTACGCCAACCAGGAGGCGCACCTGTCCACGGCCGCCCCGATCCAGATCGTGTCCGTGTACTGGCTCGTCGAGCGGGTGTCCGGCGACCTGCGCCTGGCCGGCAACGGCGACGACGTGCTCGAGCTGTTCTGGCGCGAGGTCGGCGACCTGCCGCTTGAAGAGATGTTCCCCGCCGAGGTGGAGTTCTCCCGGCGCCTGCCCGGCCTGCTGGGTTAGCATACCGCATCGCCGCGACTATCCTTGAGGATAGCCCTCCATCTGAAGGAGCGCGGAGCGCCCCCTTGATTCCGGATCGATCCGGGGCTATCCTCCTGTCGTGAAAGGCCCGCTGCTCATCGTCCTCATATTTTGCGCGATCCGCGCCTCCGCCGGCCCGGCCGGCCCCGTCGACGCCCACGCGGCTCCCGCCACCGGCTACTCGGGCGCCTATCTCGGCATGGTGTCGCGGTCGCTGGCCGCCGACCCGTTCTTCGGCTCGCGCCTGCTCGATTCCTTCGATCTCCACCTGCGCTCCGTCGCGGCGATGACCGCCCCGAGGGCGGTGCGGGATTACCTCGAGATCGCGGTGGTCGGCGCCGGCGTGAGCTCTCCCGCGGCCCTTCGGGCCTCGCTCGGCAAGGAGCCGATGGAGCCGCAGCGCGCGTCCGCTCTCCTGCTGGCCCACGCGCTCGCCCGGCCCGAGCAGTTTCGGGAGGTGCTCGACGGCCTCGAGACGCGGAAGGCGGGTCTCGGCAAGAACACCGCCAAGCTCCTGCGCGAGGCCGACGGCCGGGGGGACCGGAGCCTCATCGCGGCCCTGCGCGCGCGCGGCGAGGTCAAGCCGACGGGCCGCGAGTCGACGTACGACCGCTTCGGCCAACTCGACAAGATGTTCGACGGCGGCGGGTCGGACGGCCGAGACACGGTGGATATCTCGGGCCCGGTGTCCGTTCCCGCGGGCTATGACGGCTACGGGCCCGACGGCCGGCCTCGCCGCTCCGGCCTCAGCCCCTCGCGCGAGTAGTTGAGAGTATCGCTCCAATCTGGTAGAATGATATCTACGGGCCTTTAGCTCAGCTGGGAGAGCGCCTGCATGGCATGCAGGAGGTCAGCGGTTCGATCCCGCTAAGGTCCACCAGTTTATTCGCGTTTCTCGACGAGAACCCGGTTCAAGCCTTCCGTTCGGCTTTGACCGGGTTTTCTGCTTTTTGAGGGGCTATGGACACTTTTTGGACACCCGCTTTTTTGACTTGCCGCAACAGCTATCGTTCGGATATCCGTCAGTTTACGCGACGGGTGAGTAGTGCCTGCCGAAATTTGACAATGGCTGGAACAAAATATAAGATGCCTGTAGTTCTTTCATATATTTTCATAGGTGGCCCGAAAGGGCCTCAAAAGAGAACTCCGTGCAAATCGGAGACGGTCCCGCCGCTGTAACTGAGGACGAACCTCAAATGTTGCCCACTGGTTGCGTTTCGCTGGGAAGGGTTGAGGGGAGGATGATTCAGGAGTCAGAATACCTGCCTATGTGAGTTGCGCGTTCTTCCTCTTACGGGAAGAATAGCTGGCCCGCGGATTCGTTAACGGGCTCCACGCGCAGAGTTAGGGACGAAGTCTAGTCGGGTGCAATCCTTAATCGCTTTGTTTTTGCGATTGAGGATTTTTTATTTTAAGCCACCTGATGACGCATATGGACGCCGGGCGATGACGCTGTTGTTGGCTCGCCACGGCGAATGCACGGCCTCCGGCACGTATTGCGGACGGACCGACGCGCCGCTGACGGCAAAGGGACGGGAGCAGGCTGCGGCGCTGGCCCACGTCATCGCTCCGTATCCCATTGCGGCCTGCTTCACCAGTTCGTTGCTGCGCGCCCGTGAGACGGCTCAGATCGCTCTCAACGGCCGGGGCGTCCCGCTGTTAGTCGACGATCGCTTGCGCGAGGTCGATTTCGGGACGTGGGAAGGCCTTACGTACGCTGAGATCGAGCGCGGCTGGCCTCAACTCATTTCCACCTGGCTCTCCGACCCATCCCGGGTCGACATTCCCGCGGGCGAGCCATTCTCATCGTTGCGCCACCGCGTGCGCGCCTTCCTAAGCGAACATGCGCAATCCGCGTCGGACGATTGCGTTCTCATCATAGCGCACGGAGGACCGCTCGCCGTGATCGGCCTGGAGCTCCTTGGACGTCCTGACAACGAGTTCTTTGATCACGTGCCGCGTTTAGGAAGCTTGCGGCCGATCGATGTGCCGCTTCGGAAGATCCTCCCATGTTGACTCTCGTTCTCGGCGGCGCGCGCAGCGGCAAGAGTCGTCATGCCCTCGCCCTGGCGCATGAACACGGCGTGTCGGTGGTCTTTGTCGCGACGTGTGTTCCTCGCGATGGGGAGATGTTCGACAAGGTCGCGAGGCACCGCCTCGAGAGGCCCTCCGGATGGATCACGATCGAGCACCCTGCTGATTTGACGCGCGCCCTCGATCCGCACGAGGGTAAGGCGGACGCCGCGCTGATCGACTGCCTTACTCTCTACCTGTCCGAGGCTCTTATTAAAGGAGAGGACCAAGACTCGATCCTGGATCGGGTCGAGCGATTTTGCCGGTACGCTCAGAGCTCCCCGTTGCCCATCATCGTCGTATCCAATGAGGTGGGGTTCGGGATCGTCCCGGAGACGCCGCTTGGAAGGGCGTTTCGCGACCTCGCGGGCAGCGCGAACCAGATAGCGGCCCGATTGGCCCAGAACGTCTGGCTCGTCGCGGCCGGCATTCCGCTTTCTCTCAAAGCTCAGTCCTCGGTAAGGAGCCTTACATGACTCTCGAAGAGATTCTCTCGCAGATAGGACCCACGGACGCCGCCGCGGCCGAAAAGGCTCAGCAGCGGCTCGATCGGCTCACGAAGCCCCAAGGCAGCCTTGGACGGCTTGAGGTACTTGCCCGATGGCTGGCGTCCGTCACCGGGACGTTCCCATTGTCCATCGAGCGCCCGGTCGTCTTCACTTTCGCGGCGGATCACGGCGTCGCGGCGGAGGGGGTGAGCGCCTATCCCCAGGAGGTCACGGCCCAGATGGTTCTGAATTTCCTCGCTGGCGGCGCCGCCATTAACGCCTTGGCGAAGCAGGCCGGAGCCGACGTCGTTGTGGCGGACTTCGGCGTGGCGGGCGATCTGAAGCCGGCGCCCGGCCTTATCGACGTGAAGATCGCCCGCGGCACGGCGAATATGGCCCAAGGCCCCGCCATGAGCCGCGAGCAGGCGCTCCGTGCCATCATCGAGGGCGCGCGAATCGCCTTGGCAGCCAAGGAGAATGGCGCGGGGCTATTCGCCCTCGGCGAGATGGGTATCGGCAACAGCACGGCTGCAAGCGCCCTCACGGCGGCTCTCACCGGGGCTTCACCGGAAGAAGTGACCGGCCGTGGCACGGGCGTGGACGCGGACGGCCTCAAGAAGAAGATCGAAGTGATCCGCCGCGCGCTGGCCTTCCGCAAGCTGAATCCCGCCGATCCGATCTCGATTCTCGCCCAGGTGGGGGGATTTGAGATCGCGGGCCTCGTCGGCGTCGTGCTGGCCGGTGCGGCGACGCGCACGCCGGTGCTCGTCGACGGCTTCATCGCCTCGGCGGCCGCTCTCGTCGCTTGCCGGATCGCGCCCGATGCCGTGCATTACCTGAGCGCTTCTCATATGTCGGTTGAGCGCGGCCATCAGCGCCTGCTGCGAGAGCTTGGGCTGACCGTCCTGTTCGACTTCGGGATGCGACTGGGCGAAGGGACCGGAGCCGCGCTCGCCATACCGATACTGCGCGCGAGCTGCGCCGTCTACAACGAGATGGCGACTTTCGATCAGGCCGGCGTCGCCGAGAAAACGACCGACAAGGAGCCTTCCCATGTATAAGCGATTCATCTGCGCGCTATTGCTCGCCTACGGGGCTGCGGCCGGTGCCGCCGCCTCGGACGATGGAGCTGAATTGGAAGAAGTGGTGGTCACGGCGTCGAAGACGCCGCTCTCCAAGAAGCGGGCCACGCAGTCGGTCCAGGTCATCACGTCCGAGGAAATCTCGCGCCAGCAGGTCACCGAGGTTCACGAGCTTCTGCGGGACGTGGCGGGACTGAGCGTGACCCAAACGGGCAGCCGGGGCGGTACGGTCTCGATCTTCTCCCGCGGCGGCAGCGCCAACCATAACCTGGTGCTTATCGATGGCGTGAGGGTCAATCGCTCGGGCGGGACTTTCGACTTTGCCGACCTCTCGCTGGCGAACATTGAGAGAATCGAGGTCGTTCGGGGCGCTGCTAGTGCCCTATATGGATCGGACGCCATCGGGTCGGTCATCCATATCATCACGAAAAAGGGCCGCGGCGCACCGCGCGTGGACGTCAGCGTCGCCGGAGGCAGCTACCGCACCTTCGAGGAGAAGCTCTCGCTCTCGGCTGGCGCCGGCGATAACGGCGGATATTCCATCGGCGTGTCCAAGGTGGATTCAAAGGGATTCCTCCCCATCAACAACGGCTACAACTCCCTGGGCCTGTCCGGTTCCCTGCAACAGAAGCTCTACGACAAGCTCGACCTGTCCCTGACGGGCAATTACAGCGACGGAGAGTTCAAATTCCCCACGGAATTGGCCGGCGACCGCCTGCAGGCCGCGCTCGACCCGAGACAGTTCCGACGGACGAAGCGAACGACGATCGGCGCCGACCTGACTTTGCCCGTCCACGAGGCCTGGACCCATCGCCTCCAGCTCGGCGTCAACCAGGAGCACCGCTTCCAGAAGGACCCCAGAGACCCCGGCGTCGATACGACGGATCTTCAAATCCAGACGCTGGAGGGGCGCCGGTCCGTCGACTATTCCTGGAATGTGCGACTGCCCGAGTTCGCCTCCATCCGTTCTGAAATGATCGCAGGCATCGCCTGGGAACGGGAGACGCTGGAGGAGACTCGGCGCAATATCTCCGCGGCGAACGTGACGACGGCGCAAGCCACCGACATCGGGCGAGAGAACCACGCTTATTATCTCCAGACGCAGCTCAACTGGAAAGACGCGGCCTTTCTGACACCGGGCGTTCGTTTCGAGGACAACCAGACGTTCGGACGAGCGACGATCCCCCGCCTATCGGGAGGCGTCTTCGTGGCCAAGACAGGCACCAAGGTGCGCGGGAGCTGGGCCAAGGGTATCACCGAACCGAGTTTTTTTCAGACGTTCGGCGGCGGCACCACCGTCGGCAATCCTGACCTCCGGCCCGAGCGCGTGGAGACCTGGGAGGCGGGGCTTGATCAATACCTCTTGGACAACGCGGTGGAGCTTAACGCCACGTACTTTTCCAATCAGTACACGGACCTCATCGCGCGCGTCGCTCCGATGAACGTCAACATCCAGTCGGCGGAATCGGCGGGCTTTGAGACGACCGTCCGAGGACGCCTCAAGTGGCCGCAGGAGCTGGTGACCACCTTATCACTATCGCACACCTACCTCGAGACCAAGGCCCTGGCCGATGGCGGCGTGGGCGGCACGAGCTTTCCTCCCGGTCAGCAGCTCCTGCGCCGACCGAAGCACCGCGGCGCAGTAACGCTCGATGTGGCGGGAAAGAGATTCAGCGTCAACGCCAACGCCACGCTCCAGGGCCGTTCGCTCGACCAGGACTGGTCCCTCGGCGTCAACAACCCGCGACGTGTCTCGCTCCCGGGCTATGTCAAGACCGACTTGACGGCGACGGCGATCGTCTACTCCGGCCGTCCTGAAGTCCGGCTCTTCGCGCGCGCTGAGAACCTCTTCGACCGGCGCTACGAGGAGGCCTTCGGATTCTCAACGCCCGGTTTCCGGCTTCTCGCGGGCACTGCTGTGAGGTTCTAGGGTGAGAACGGCGCTTATCGTTTTGCTCGCGACTTCGACGGTTTCGGGGTTCGCCGGGACGATTCCCGCCTCCGGCTTCCCGCGCACGATCCAGAGCGGAACGGACCCAGCGATCACGCTTGCCGCTCCTCCGCGCAGGATCGTCTCCGTGGTCCTGGCTGTCGACCATATCCTCTCGGCTCTCGTGGACAAGAGTCGTATCCAAGCCGTCACACAGCTCGCCGAGGACCCCTATAGCTCTCACATTGTCGAATGGGCGAAAATCATTCCGCACAAATTGACGGTGAATGCCGAGCAGATAATCGCCTGCGCCCCCGACTTAGTTTTCGTGGCGCGCTATACCCATGCCGAGACCGTCAAGCTCCTGCAGGACGCGGGGTTGCCCATTCTGAGGCTGGAGAACTATAGCTCGATCCGAGATATCCAAGCCAATATCATCCGAGTGGGCGAGGCTGTGGGTGCCGAAGAGAAGGCCCAAAAGCTCGTGGGCCACATGGACGAACGCCTGGCCTTAGTCGAAAAAAAGATCGCGAAGGCGGCTTCCCGCCCCAAAGTCATCCACTACATCCCCAAAGGGTTCACGTCCGGCACGGGCACCACGCTCGATGAGGTCATCGTCCGCGCGGGCGGGATCAATGTCGCGGCCGAGGCGGGACAGACGGGGTTCCGGAAGATCTCCATGGAGAGTTTGATCGCGCTGGACCCAGAGGTCATACTCATCAGCGTCTATAAGCCCGGAAAAATAGATTTGGCGGCGCAACTCTACGCCGATCCGGCGCTGCG
Source organism: Elusimicrobiota bacterium (assembly GCA_016182905.1). NCBI lineage: Bacteria > Pseudomonadati > Elusimicrobiota > Elusimicrobiota bacterium. The sequence goes on along the minus strand of JACPFR010000004.1, from coordinate 106,165 downwards.
GACCATCCGCGCGATACGCGATCACCGCGTCTATTCACTGCCGGGACGAGACATCGGCGCCGTCGACCAATTCATCGTTGACGGAGTCGAGGAGACCGCTCGTGTTCTGCACCCTGAGCTGTTCCCAACGCCATGAAGCCGCCCAAGAGACTCCGCTACGTCTTCGTCGGACTCGGGCTGCTCATCGTCCTCGCTGTCGTTGCGGGCACTGCCTTTGGCAGCGTCGACATTCCGCTAAGGAAGACCGTAATGATCCTTCTGAGCCGTTTATCGTCTTTCTTGGGGGCCGCGAATTGGACAAGAATTCAGGAAATCATCCTCATCGAAGTCCGCCTCCCTCGTGTCCTTTTGGCTTGCACGGTCGGCGGCGGCTTGGCTTTGGCGGGAGCGATCATGCAGGGGATTTTCCGCAACCCAATGGCCGACCCCGGCATCATCGGAGCGACGGGCGGCGGGGCCTTGGGCGCCGTCATCGCTTTATATATGGGCTGGGCCGCGGATCGGATTTATACGTTGCCGGCGGCCGCCTTTTTGGGCGCGTGGACTTGCTCGTTGTTGGTTTATCTGTTGTCCACGGAGCGTGGGAAAACCTCCATGACGATGCTGCTGCTGTCGGGCATCGCTGTCGGCGGCATGGCTTCCTCGCTCACCTCTCTCGTATTGTCCTTGTCGCTCAAGAACGCCGAACTTGGGCGACAGATCGTGTTCTGGCTCCTTGGAGGGCTGGATTTCAAGGGCTGGACTCATGTCCGAATCGCTGCGGTCGTCATCCTTCCCGCGTCGCTAGTGGCCATCGCCTTCTCGCGCGATCTCAACGCAATGCTTCTCGGCGAAGAAGGCGCGCAGAACGTCGGCGTCGATGTCCGCAACGCCAAGCGCTGGCTGCTGGCCCTCGCTTCGCTGATCACCGGAGCGGCGGTCGCCGTGAGCGGAGGCGTGGCTTTCGTGGGATTGATCGTGCCCCATCTGGTGCGCCTGGTTTTGGGGCCGGACCATCGCAGCCTTCTTCCGGCGAGCTTTTTGGCTGGTGCGTCCTTTCTGACCGCGGCGGACCTCCTCTGTAGGATGGCCATTCCTCCCGAGGAATTGAGGTTGGGCGTCGTCACCGCCATGGTCGGCGGACCGTTTTTTCTTTATCTACTGCTCAAAAAGAGAGGAGAGATTGGGTGCTGATGAAAGCGGATAGACTTTCCCTCGAGAACGTCAGTTACGAGATCTGCGGCCAGCATCTTCTGCAGGACATCTGCCTGGAGATACCGCCCGCGGGCGTGACCGGTCTTATCGGCCCGAATGGAGCCGGCAAAAGCACACTGCTGAGGGTCCTTTCGGGGATGATCCACCCCGCCTTCGGCAGAGTCCGCCTTGGAGCCCGGGATTTGGCCGATTTCTCAAAGAGAGAGCTAGCGCGACTGATCGCCTTCGTTCCTCAAAACGTGCTGGCTGATTTTGCCTTCCCGGCGCAAGAAGTCGTGATGATGGGACGCTACCCTTTCCGCGGCCGCTTCGAACCGATCCAACCGGAAGACCACCAGGCCGTGCGGCAGGCCATGGAACGGACGGATACTTGGCATCTGGCGAAACGCTCGGTCACCGCGATGTCCGGAGGAGAGCGCCAAGGCGTGCACCTCGCCCGAGCTGTCGCCCAGCAGCCGGATTTCCTGCTTCTGGATGAACCCACGGCGCATCTCGATATCCGCCATGAGATGGCCCTTCTCGATATGGTGCGGGGCCTGGGGCAAACGCGGGGCGTGGCGATCGTGCTGCACGACCTGAATTTGGCCGCGCGGAACTGCGACCGCTTGGCGTTGCTGTCTCGAGGCCGCATCGTCGCCGTCGGCCGGCCGGAAGAGGTCCTCACTCCGGAGACGGTTCAGGAGGTCTTCGGCGTCAAGTCTGTCGGGCAGTGGCACGACATACTTGGCGCATGGCAACTGGCGTTCCTTCATAATACGGCCGAAGTCCCGGCGGGGCGGGGCACATGACAGCGTCGGAGCAGGCCGCGCTTGAGGTCCCGATCACGGCCGAGACACTCCTCTTAGCCTTCGTCGTCAAGTGGAAGGGACGTTGGACGCCCAAGGAGGTTCCGAGTCGGCGCCGCTGGCTCGAGAAGAACGGCTTCTTCCTTTCCGACGCCGAGTTCGAGGCGGCGCTCGAGCGTGCACGGGTACGCTTTTACGACCGGGCCGCCGAGCTCTTCGTCTGCCGCAGCGGCCCCTGCCGCGAGCGCTCCGATTTCGGGCCGGCCCATCCGGCCTTCTCCGTCGGCGCCGGCGGGTGCGCCGTCACCGCCACCGAATGCCACGGGCTCTGCGAAAGCGCGCCGGCCGCGACCCTGCGAGTCGGCAATCGGTGTCGGGTCTATAGCGAAATCAAGGACGCAGCTGGCTGGGACGCAACTCTTGATTATGCGCGGCGGGCCGCGACAGCGGGGACGTTGCCTTGATCATCGCGATCGGCGCAGGGCCGGGCGACATCGGATACTTGACGCGGCGCGCGGCGGCGTTGATCGAAGATGCCGATGTCATCGCCGGGTTCGAAACGGTGGTCAACATCGTGCGCGGTCTGATCCCGGCTGCGGCGGAGGTCGTCACGATGGGCTACCGAGATCAAGACGCCCAGTTGGCGCGGGTGGCAGCGGCACACCATGCCGGCAAACGCTGCGTCGTGGTGTTCATGGGCGACGTCCACTTCAGCGGCTTCCAATACCTGGAACGGGTCGAGCGCGCCTGCGGTCACGAGGTTGAGACGCTGCCCGGAATATCCTCCGCCCAGGTCCTCGCCTCGCGCGCCAGGGTGTGTTTCGACGAGACTACCTTCATCACCTTTCACCGCCGCGGCGATCTCGCCCCTTTCAAGCGTCATCTGGTGAGCGTGCTCGACGACGAGCGTAATGCCATCGTCATTCCCTGCCCGTGGGATGCGGCGCGCTCCTTCATGCCGCGGCACATTGCGGCCTACCTGCTGGAACGGGGCGTCTCGCCCTGGCACCCGACCGAGGTGTGGGAGAGCTTGACCCGCGACGAGGCGCGCTGGAGCGGCACGCTCGCCGAGTGTGTCGGCCGCGAATGTTCCCATATGAGCATCATGCTGATCCGCAGACAGGAGGAACGACTAATGTCAGATCAAATCGCGGCAAGGACGCGGGAAGCCCCTGACGTCAAGACGGAAGAGGCCCTCGACGGCACGAAGACCGAGTATGAGTATATGGACTGCGGTCAGCAAGCCCAGGAAAGCCTGTTCAAGGAGCTGTTCGAGATTCACTGGAACCACCTGCGGTTCGGGCCCTGCCTCCCCGGCGCCGTCTTCGAGCTCGTCTTGACCGAGAAGCCGCGGGTCAGCTTCCTCGACGGATATCTCACCGTGGACGCGGGCCCTTGGCACTTCCATCTGTGCGTAGGAGAGTACAAGGGGAAGACCGCCCATCATCCTGAATCCAAGGAGAATCTCACGGAGATCGCCCGCCAAAGACGGGTGACTAAGGCCGCCTTCTTCAAGACCACGGACACTGCCGGCTCACCGCAGAGCTGGGGCCTGCGCTTCTGGAACGGCCGAGGTGAGCAGATGATCACCGTATTCCTTCCCAACCCGTTCCGGGGCGACGATCTACGCAAGCTCAAGGAACCGGACTGGTCGCGTTTGGACCTCTGGAAGACGTTGAGGAAGGACTACCTTGGCGAGGGCCGCGAGTCATGATTGAATTGTTCAAGAAGCTGGCGCTGGCTGGAGATGTCTGGGTGCTTTGGCTGCTCGTCGCGGCGAGTGTCGGCTCGCTCGGCGTCATTATCGAGAGATGGCGGGTGTTCCGGCGCGACGATGCCGACTTCCCGGCATTGCTCGAAGCGCTGTCGCGGCAGTTGGAGGCCGGCGATTGGGCCGGGGCGCGGCTGTCGGTATTGGACACTTCGCTGGAAGCGCGCGTGGCCGCCGCCGGAATCTTGAACATTTCGAAAGGTCCCGCTTCGGTAGGGGAGGCCATGACGTCGCGGCTCATCCTCGAGCGAGCGCGGCTCGAAAAAAATCTGATCGTCCTGGGAACGCTCGGCAACAACGCGCCCTTCATCGGACTCTTTGGAACGGTGCTGGGCGTGATCAAGGCCTTCAACGACCTGGCTATGACCGGGGGCTCGGGAGCGGCCGTCGTCATGGCCGGGATATCCTCGGCGCTGGTCGCGACCGCGTTCGGCATTCTCGTGGCCATTCCGGCCGTCGCCGCCAACAACGCGTTCCAAACGCGCTTGAAGAGGAAATGCGTCAACGCGCAGAGCTTGATCCATCTGCTTCTCGTCCATCTGAAGGCCGAGAGGGAGGCCGCGGCCGAATGAGCGCCATGGAGACGGCCGACGACGGCATGGTGACGGGGATCAACGTCACTCCGCTCGTCGACATCATGCTCGTGCTTCTCATCGTGTTCATGGTGACGGCGCATTTCGTCACGGAGTCGGGCCTCAAGATCAACCTGCCGAAGGCGGCGACGGCGGAGGCGCCCGCGTCGGCGAGCCTCATGGTCTCCGCCGACAGAGCCGGAACGCTGCAGCTGATGGGCCAGACGGTCGATCTGAACGCCCTCAAGGCGAACCTCGCGCGCGAGGCGAAGCGCGATGCGGGCGTGCGCGTCACGCTCGCGGCGGATGGCGGGCTGCCTTACCGGCAAGTCGTCGGGATGCTCGACGCGATCAAGCAGGCGGGCGTGACCCGAGTGGCTCTGGCCTCCGAACGATGAGGTCGCGCGTCCGCAACTGGGTGATCGGCGGCGTGGGAGGAGGCGTGCTCGCCTCCGCTTTGGCGCACGCCGGGACGTTCGCGGGCCTGTCGTACGCCTTGGCGCGCCGCGCGCCGCCGGCCATCGTCGCCGAGCTCGATCTCTCCCTGGCCGCCATGCGGACTCCGAATCCCGGCGGCGGGCGGGCGGCGGCCGCGGCGCCGTTTTGGACGGCGCCCAAGCAGGGCGCGCCGCCCGCGCCGGCGCCCGCCGCTCCGGCGCCGCTGCCGGTCGCCCCGGAGGAGCCGACGCCATGCCCCGAACCTTGCGCGGCCACGGCGATCGGCACGGGCGGCGGAGGGACCGGCGAGAGCGAAGGGCGCTACATCCCGGCCTCGCAGGCCGCCCGCCAGCCGCGCTGGATCTCGAATTTCATCACCACCAAGGATTACCCGCAGTCCGCGCGGCAGAGGGGCAAGGACGGCCGCGTCGTGCTGTCGGTGCTCATCGACGAGATCGGCGTCGTGCGCGACGCGCGGCTGCTGCAGGGCGCCGACGAGGCGCTCAACGAGCTGGCCCTGCGCAAAATCCGCCAAGCCGTGTTCTCGCCGGCGTACGACGCCGACGGAAATCCCGTGGCCTGCAAGGTGAAGATGCCGATCCGATTCTCGTTGGAGGACGAATGAGCGCCCTGCGGCAGGCCATTCTGGCCCTGCAGTTCCTGACGGTCCTGCCCGTGCCGAGCCCATCCCGCCTGGCCGAAGGCGACCTGCCAGGCTCGATGAAGTTCTATCCCTTCCTCGGCGCCTTGGTGGGAGCGCTTGCGGGAGCGGCGGGCATGGCTTGCGCCGCTTTTTTCCCGGCTCCGATCGCGGCGGCGGCGGCCGTGGCGGCGCTGGCCGCGGCCTCCGGAGCCCTGCATCTCGACGGCTTGGCCGACGTGTGCGACGGCTTCTACGGAAACGGTGACCGCGAGCGCATCTTGGCCGTGATGAAGGACAGCCGCTCCGGGGCCATGGCCGTCGTGGGCGTGGGCTGCGCGCTTCTCGGCAAGTTCGCTTTGCTCTCCGGCCTGGGCGCGGCCGCGGCGCTGCCGGCTCTCGTCGCGGCGGGAGCGCTGTCGCGCGCGGCAATGGTCTGGCTCTGCTATCGCTCGACGTATGCGCGTTCCGGGAGCGGGACGGGAAGCCCTTATATCGGCCGGGTCGCGGCCGGCACGACGTGTCTCGTCGCCGCCGCCGCGCTGGTGATCGCCGTTGCCGTCTCGCCCGGGCGCGGCGCGATATCGTTCCTGCTCACGGTCGCCGCGGCTGAACTGTATCGCCGGCGCGTCGAGGCCCGCATCGGCGGGATGACGGGCGACACGTTGGGCGCCGCGTGCGAGCTCGTCGAGCTCCTCGTTTTGGGCGTCTTCGCCTTTCAATCAGGGGCCGTCTCATGAGCCACGGCGGCGATTGGGCCGGCGCCGCGCTGCGGACGAAGCGTCCCCCGCGCGCCTTCACGGATTTCAGCGCCAACATCAATCCGTTCGGCTTGCCCCGCGCCGCCGGCAAGGCCCTCGAAGCCGCGCTGCGCGATATCGGCCGCTATCCCGATCCGCATTGCGGCGACTTCCGGCGCGCCGCCGCGGACCGCCATCGCGTGCGGCCCGACGAGATACTTCCCGGCAACGGCGCCGCGGAACTCATCCACCTCGCCGCTCGCGCGCTGCGCGGCCGCCCGGCCTTGATCTTGTCGCCGTCGTTCAGCGAGTACGCGTCCGCCTGCGCCATCGAGAAGACACCCGTGTCTTTCATTCATGCGCGCTCAAACGGCGGCTTCCCGCTCGACACCTCCGCCGTCTTGTCGGCGATCGCGCGACGCCGGCGCTGCGCGGTCTGGGCGGCCAATCCCAACAATCCGACGGGCCGCCTGCTTCGTCCCGCGTGGCTGGCGAGCTTGGTCCGCGTCTGCCGCGCGCGCGAGCACACGCTTATCCTGGACGAGGCGTTCCTTGAGTTCTCGCGCGGCGGCGACGGCCGTTCCTGGGCCGCGCGCGCGCCCCGGCAAGGCTTGCTCGTGCTGCGCTCGTTGACCAAGAGCTTCGCCGTCCCGGGCCTGCGCGTCGGCTACGCCGTCGGGCCCAAGTTCCTGCTCGACGCGCTGAAGCGCTTCCAGCCGCCATGGTCGGTCAACGCCCTGGCCCAGGCGGCCGGAGTCGCGCTCTTGAGCCAGGACGGATTTCTCCGGCGGAGCCGGGAGCGGGTGGCCGGACTGCGCGCCGCACTGTCCGCGGCGCTCGCCGAGCTGGGATTCATTCCTTATCCCTCCGATGCGAACTTCCTGCTGTGCCGGGTGCCGGAGCCCGGTCCCGCCGCGTCGTGGTGGAAAACAGAGGCCTTGGCGCGCGGCCTGCTGCTGCGCTCTTGCGAGGATTTCCCCGGGCTCGAGGATGGGCGCCATGTGCGCTTTGCCGTGAGGACGGCGCCTGAGAATAAAAAGTTGATCGCGGCGCTGGGGAGCATCGCTCATGGCCGCTAAAACCTTGATGGTGCAGGGAACGGGCTCCTCGGTGGGAAAGAGCATGCTGGTTACCGCGCTTTGCCGCCTGTTTCACCTCGAGGGCGCGCGAGTGGCGCCCTTCAAGACCCAGAACATGTCCAATAACTCCGCCATCGCCAAGGAAGGCGGCGAGATCGGCCGGGCACAGGCGGAGCAGGCCCGCGCCTGCGGCCTGCGGCCGTCGGTCGACATGAACCCGATCCTCCTGAAGCCCCAAAGCGATCGCCGCTCGCAGGTTCTGCTCATAGGGCGGCCGATCGCCAGCGTCTCGGCGCGCGGCTACCACCGCCTGAAGCCTCGCGTCGTCCCGGAAGCCCGCGCGGCCTTGGACCGCTTAAGGGCCGGATTCGAGCTGGTGATCTTGGAGGGCGCCGGAAGCCCGGCCGAGATCAACCTCCGCCGTTTCGACATCGTGAACATGACGGCGGCCAGCTGGGCGCAAGCCCCGGTCCTGCTCGTCGCCGATATCGACAAGGGCGGCGTCTTCGCCTCGCTGATCGGGACCATGGAGCTGCTCACCGAAGAAGAGCGCCGGCGGGTCAAGGGCTTCGTGATCAATAAGTTCAGGGGGGACGTCTCGATCCTCAAGCCGGGGCTCGTGGAGCTCGAGCGGCGCACGGGCGTGCCCGTGCTCGGCGTCATTCCTCACCTCTCGGACCTGAGGCTCGCCCAGGAGGACTCGGCGCTGCTCGAGACCTCGCGCTCCGCCGGCGGCGGCGGGAAAGTGCTCGTCGAGGTTCTGCGCTTGCCGCGCATCTCCAACCACACGGATTTCGAGACGCTGTCGCGCGAGCCCGGCGTCTCGCTGCGATACGTCGATCAGCCGCAGGCCAACCGTTTTCCCGATCTGCTGATCATCCCGGGTACGAAAAGCACGATGGCCGACCTTCGGGAGCTGCGCCGGCGCGGCCTGGACCGCTACGTGCTTCGCTGCGCCGCGGCCGGCGCCCAGGTCGCCGGCATCTGCGGCGGCTACCAGATGCTCGGCCGCAAGCTGTTCGATCCCGCCGGGGCGGAGTCGGCGCGGCGGAGGGAAGACGGCCTCGGACTGCTTGCCGTCGACACGCGCTTCTCCTCGACCAAGGCGACCTTCGAGGTGCGCGGCACCCATAACCCGAGCGGGGCGGACATCCGCGGCTACGAGATCCACATGGGCCGGACGACGCGGCGCGGCGGCGACGCCCTGTTGAAGATCGTCGAACGCCAGGGACGCCGCGTCCGCGACGAGGACGGCTCAGCCTCACTCGACGGCAACGTTTGGGGGACCTACGTTCACGGACTGTTCGACTCGGCTCCCTTCCGGCGCCAACTCCTGAAAGGCCTGCGCCGCGCCAAAGGCCTTTCACCCCTCGCGGCCAAATCGGGGGATCAGGGGGAACGGGCGCTCGACGCCCTCGCGCGCGTCGTGGGGCGGAACCTCGATATGAAGCGGCTGCGGACCATCGTCCGACAGGGGCTCCAAGCGGCATGACGCTCTCCTGGCAACTGCTGCCCTTGGCGTACGCCCTCGATCTCATCCTCGGCGACCCGCCGGCCTGGCCGCACCCGGTCCGCTGGATCGGCGCGGCGATCTCAAGAGGGGAGACGACGCTGCGGACGGTCTTCAGCAATGACTTTATCTCGGGAGGCCTCCTGACTGTGTCGGTCGTGGGGGCGACCTACGCCGCGGCCGGGCTCATCCTCGGCATGACGTGGCGCGTTTCGGCCGCCGCCGGCGCCGCCGCCTCGGCGTGGCTGCTCTACACGACCTTGTCGGTCAGATCCCTGGCCGTCGAGGCGAGGCGCGTGGCCGCGGAGCTGGAAGCCGGCGATCTGCCGCGGGCGCGGCGGGCCCTGTCGATGATCGTCGGCCGGGAGACCGGCGAGCTCGATGAGCCCGAGATCGTGCGCGCGGCCGTGGAGTGCGTGGCGGAGAGCACGGTCGACGGCGTGATCTCTCCGTTATTCTACGCGGCGCTCGGGGGCCCGGCCTTGGCGCTCGCGTACAAGGCGGTCAACACGCTCGACTCGATGATCGGCCACAAGGACAGCCGCTATCTCCGCTTCGGCCGGCTCGCGGCCAAGCTCGACACGGCCGTGAACAAGCCGCCCGCCCTGCTCTCGGGCCTGCTCTTGCCGCTCGCGGCGGGGCTCGCCGGTCTTCCGGCGGGGCGCGCCTTCCGCGCGGCTTGGAGCGACGGCGCGTCCTCGACGCCGTCGAACGCCGCCATCCCCGAGGCCGCGATGGCCGGCGCGCTCGGGATTCGCCTGGGCGGGACCAACCGGTACGGCTCCCGCGTCGTCGTCACCCAATTTTTGGGGATACCCGTGCGGCCGCTGCGGCCCGAGATGATCGAGCGCTCGATCCGCGTCATGTACCGCTGCGCGCATATCACGGTCGTGCTGGCCGTCGCCGCTGCGTGGGCTCTGAACCAAGCCGGTCTGAATCTATGGAGGTAACGTCATGATCGTTTTCCTGAGCAGCGCCGAGTCCGAGATATTGGCCGTCCACAACGCGTTGTCGCTGCTTCCCCCGGGCTTCGGTAAAGTCCGCTGCGAGAACACGAACAACCTCGGCTCGCTCCAGGCTCTCGAGGCGTTCTGGACGTCGCTGCCTGCGGATGAAAAAATGGTCTTAGCCGTTCGCGTTCTCGGAGGAACTCGATACTTCGACGAAGGCCTGCGGTTCCTTCGCGCGGCCGCGAAGGCGCGCGGGGTCGCGATGCTGGCCTTGCCCCATCACGACGAGCCCGATCCGGAACTGTCGGAGTTCACGACCGTGCCGCCGGAGATCGTCCGGCTCTCCCTGGCGTATTGGGCCAACGGCGACGTGCAGAACGTCAAGGAGTGGCTCTGCGCGCTCAGCGACGGATTGTTGGGCACCTCGCGCGGCGCCGCCGCGCCGCAAGCTTTGCCTCTCGATGGGCGGTACGCGCTGAAGCGCGTCCCTCCCGATACCTCGGGACCCAGGATCGGCATCCTGTTCTATCGGGCGCACTGGCTCGTCGGGGACACCGGCTACGTCGACTCTTTGTGCGAAGCCGTCGCCGCCGCCGGCGGGTCCCCGGTCCCTGTATTCTGCTACCGGCTCAAGGGGGATTCCGGCCTCTCCTCCTTGGTCCAGAAATACTTTATCGCGGACGGCCGTCCCGTCGTCGACGCCCTGATCTGCGCCCTGAGCTTCGCCGCGTCGACGGGCGCCGCGGACTGTCCCGAGGTCGCCGCAATGGCGTCCTTGGGCGTGCCGATCCTGCAAGCCGTATCAAGCACTCGCTCGCGGCGTGCCTGGGACGAATCGCCCGCCGGCCTCTCGCCGCGCGAGGTCGCGATGAACGTGGCCATCCCCGAGTTCGACGGGCGCATCATCACGGTGCCGTTCTGCTTCCGCGAGATCATGGACGAGGCGAGCCCCCTCGCATGCTCGATCACGCGTTACGTCGCCGATCCGGGAAGGACCCGCGTGGTCGCGCGCTTGGCCGTCCGCTTCGCCAGACTGAGGCGCGTTCCTAATTCCGAGAAGCGCGTCGCTCTGATCCTGAGCAACTACCCGACGAAAAACTCGCGCATCGGCAACGCCGTCGGGCTCGATTCGCTCGCCTCGCTCGTGCAGGTTCTCAAGGCGCTCAAGGCCGACGGCTATCAGGTCGGGGAGTTCCCGGAGGATGGGGACGCCTTGGTCAGGCAGTTGATCGAGTCCGGAGCCTCCTGGGACAATGAGAATGTGTCCGCCCGAACCACGGGGATGTTCCTCTCGGGAGACGACTACAAGGCCTGGTTCTCCGGCCTGCCGCCGAAAGCACGAGAGAAGATCGGCGCGACCTGGGGCGAGGCGCCCGGCGACAAGTTCTGCCTGGACGGCGCTCTCGACGTGCGCGGCATCCGGCTCGGCAACGTCTTCATCGGCGTCCAGCCTCCGCGCGGATTCGGCGACAATCCCATCGCGATCTATCATAGTCCCGATCTGCCGCCGACTCATCACTACCTGGGCTTCTACCTGTGGCTGCGGGAGATTTTCCGCGCCGACGCGGTCGTCCATATGGGCAAGCACGGAAATCTCGAGTGGCTGCCGGGCAAGAGCCTGGGCTTGAGCGAGAACTGCTTCCCGGAGCTGGCGCTCGCGGAACTCCCGTTGTTCTATCCGTTTGTCGTCAACGACCCGGGCGAGGGGACTCAGGCCAAGCGCCGTGCCCACGCCGTGATCGTCGATCACCTGATCCCGCCGATGACGACGGCCGACAGCTATGGCGACCTCTCGAGGCTCGAGACCTGGATGGACGAATACTCGCAGATGGAGGCGCTCGACCCCAAGAAGCTTCCATGGATCAAGCAGAGGATCTGGGAGCTCGTCGAGAAGGCGAACCTCACCTCCGACCTCAACGTCGACGCTCCGCCGGAGGATTTCGGCGGCTTCCTCCAACACATCGACGGCTATCTGTGCGAGATCAAGGACTCGCTGATCCGCGGCGGTCTTCACACCTTCGGCAAGGCGCCGGAAAACGAGGCGCTGCTCGACCTGATCTTGGCGCTCACGCGTCTTCGCGGCCGCGCCGCGCCGATGAGAGAGGCCGTGGCCGTATCCCTCGGAATGGACCCGCAGCTTCTCGCTCTCGAGCCCGGCGCGCCCGTGGACCGGCCTTTGCCGGCGGTCTTGGCGACATTGTCTCCCGACCAGCCCCTTCGCGCCTGGGGTGATGTGACGCGCGCCCTGCACGACGTTTCCAAGCTATGCGTCTCGGAGTTGGCGCGGGGGCAGTTCGATCCCGCCGCGTCGCGCGAGGTCGCCGGCCGCTATGGCGGCCATCCGGAGCTCGAACGGGCGCTTGATGACGTTTGCCGCCAGCTCGTTCCGAACTTGCGCCGGACCACCGAGGAGATCGATCATCTGCTGCTGGGCTTGGCGGGAGGCTACGTTCCTCCGGGCCCGAGCGGTTCCCCGACGCGGGGCGCTAGCGACGTGCTGCCGACCGGCAGGAACTTCTACTCGATCGACATACAGGCCGTGCCCTCAAGAGCGGCCTGGGAAGTGGGCCGTGGCTTGGCGGCGCGGCTGCTGGAGCGTTACGTCAAGGAAACCGGAAGCTTCCCGGAGACCGTCGGTATGATCGTCTGGGGCACATCGACGATGCGGACGAAGGGCGACGACGTGGCCGAGATTCTCTGCCTTCTCGGCGTGCGTCCGGTCTGGGACGAGTCGACTCGGAGGGTGCGCGGGCTTGAGCTGATCCCGCTCGAGGAGCTCAAGCGTCCGCGCATCGATGTGACGGTCCGCATCAGCGGCTTCTTTCGCGACGCGTTTCCGCAGGCGGTGGCGCTTCTCGATCAGGCCGTCAGACTGGCGGCGCGGCAAGAAGAGCCGGAAGAGATGAACTTCGTGCGCAAGCATTGGCTCGCCGATCGCAGGAGCGAGAAGTTCAGCCCGTCGAGCGCGAATGACGAGGATCCTGCGCTGCTGCGGGTGTTCGGCAGCAAGCCCGGGAGCTATGGAGCCGGCATCCTGCAGGCCATCGACGAGCGCAATTGGGAGTCCGACGAGGACCTCTCCAAGATCTATCTCACTTGGGGAGGCTACGCCTACACGGAGAAGACGTACGGCCGCCCGTCCCAGCGCGAGTTCGGCGAGCGCCTCAAGACCGTGTCCTTGGCCGTGCAGAACCAGGACAACCGCGAGCATGACATCTTCGACAGCGACGACTACCTGCAGTTCCATGGCGGCATGATCGCGTCGGTCCGCGCGTTGAGCGGGAAGGCGCCGCTCGCCTATTTCGGCGACTCCTCGCGGCCCGATGATCCCAAGGTGCGCTCCCTGTCGGAAGAGGCCAAGCGCGTATTTCGCGCGCGCGTCGTCAACCCCAAGTGGACGGAAGGCATGCGCCGGCACGGCTACAAGGGCGCCTTCGAGATGGCCGCGACCGTCGACTACATGTTCGGCTACGACGCCACGGCCCACGTCGTCGAGGACTGGATGTACGAGGGCGTCGTCGAGTCGTACGTGCTTGATGAAACGAACCGGGCGTTCTTGTCCGCAAGCAATCCCTGGGCGCTGAAGGGCATGGCCGAGCGCTTGCTCGAGGCCGCACTGCGCGGACTCTGGGAGAAGCCGTCCGAGCCGATGCTCGAGTCCCTGCGCCGCACCGTCCTCGAGGTCGAGGGCGACCTCGAAGGCGCCGCGCTGGAACGACCGAAGGCCGCCGCATGAAGACGCGCAGGAGAGCAACCATGAAACCGCTCCATTATCCTTTCACCGCTATCGTCGGACAGTCCCGGCTCAAGCGAGCCTTGCTGATCAACGCCATCGATCCTCTGATCGGAGGCGTCCTCGTGCGCGGGCAAAAAGGCTCGGCCAAGACGACCGCCGTCCGGGGCCTCGCCCGGCTGCTCGGCGCCGGCGCGCCCCTCTTGGAGTTGCCGCTCGGCTGCACCGAGGACCGCCTTCTCGGCTCGTTTGATCTCGAGCTCATCCTCAAGAAGAGAAAGAAGCGCTTTCTTCCCGGGCTTCTGGCCCAGGCTCACGACGGCATCCTTTACGTTGATGAGGTCAACCTGCTAAGCCATCATCTCGTCGACCTTCTCCTCGACGCCGCGGCCTCGGGTTTCGTGCGCGTGGAACGCGAGGGCTTCTCTCTGACTTCGCCGTCGCGGTTCATCCTGGTCGGGAGCATGAACCCGGAGGAAGGGGAGCTTCGTCCGCAGCTGCTCGACCGTTTCGGCTTGTCGATCGAGACCGACTCGGTCTCCGATCCCGAGGAGCGCGTCGAGGTCACGCGACGGCGGCTGGCTTTCGACCTCGATCCCGCGGCCTTCTGCGAAAAATGGGCCGCTCAAGAGACGGACTTGAAGGCGCTGCTCCTTCGCGCTCGCGGGCTGCTGCCGCGTCTCGATCTGTCGGAAAGCCAATCGAGGGATATCGCGGCGATCTGTGTCGAATCGGGCGTCCAAGGCCTTCGGGCGGACCTCGTGATCTATCGATCCGCGCGCGCCCTCGCGGCGCTCGCCGGCAAGGCGGCGGTCGAGGCCCAGGATGTCGAGGAGGCCGCGCTGTTGGCCCTGCCGCATCGGCGCCAAAAGCACCTCACTCAAAGCGCTCCGCCGCCGCCGCCGAAAAGCCGCCCATCATCGATGGGCGAGTCCGACGGCGCGCAAGGCGGCTCCAAAGCCGCGAAGCCGTCCACGGAGCCCGGGAAAGACTCGGACGCCGCGGAGACGAGCCATGCCGCGGGAAAGCCGCACGCGGTGAAGCCATATGTTCTTGGGCGCAGCGTCCGGCAGGGGAAGGCCGAGCCCGGCCGCCGCCAAAGCCGGGAGACGACCGGCGTCACCGGAGCTCCCGTGGCGCTGCGCGCTTTCTCCGGCAAGGCCTCCGCGATCGCCTGGGACGATACGTTGAAGCACGCGGCCGTCGGAGACGCCGGCGACGGCGCGCTCTCTCTCGATCCGGGCCAGATCAAGGAACATATCCGCGAGTTCAAGACGGGCGCGCTCGTACTCTTCGTCGTGGACGCAAGCGGCTCGATGAACGCCCACGCGCGGATGAAGGCGGCGAAGACCGCGGCTCTCTCGCTGCTCGTCGACGCCTACCAGCGCCGCGACCAGGTCGGTTTGATCGCCTTCCGCGCGGAGGGGGCGGAGTTGCTGCTGCCTCCGACACGAAGCGCCGCCGCGGCCGAGAAGGCTTTGGCTGAGATGATGACCGGAGGCCGCACGCCGCTCGCGGCGGGGATAAGGCTCGCGGAGCAGGTCATCTCCCGGCTCTCCCCGCAGGAGTCTCTTGAGCCTTTTGTCGTGCTGATCACCGACGGTAGGCCAACGGTCGCCGCCGGCGAGGATCCTCTGGCCGAGACCCTGGCGTTGGCGGAACAGTTCCGCAAGCGCAGGATCGCCGGCTTGGTCATCGACACCGAATCAGGCGCGGTACGCCTGGGATTCGCCAAGCGTATCGCCGAATCGTGGGGGGCGCATTATGCCGCACCTGAAAGCCTTTAAAACCGTGCCGCCGGCCGCCGCGGCAATGAGCGCCTATGAGGCGATCTATCGCCGCCGTGATATCCGGAAATTCCGGCCGGATCCCGTGCCCGCGGACGTCCTGCGCCGGATACTCGATGCCGCGCATCATGCCGGCTCGGTCGGCTTCATGCAGCCGTGGAATTTCATCGTGATCCGCGATCGCGCGGTCCGCGAGAGCGTGAACGAGGTCTTCCAGCGCGAGAACGCACGCGCCTCCGGACAATACGCCGGCGACAGGGCGGCTCTCTATAAATCCTTTAAGCTCGAGGGCATCCGCGAGTCGGCCTTGAATGTATGCGTGACGTGCGACCGCACTCGCGGAGGACAGGTGCTCGGGAGAAGCACGATCATCGACACGGACCTCTTCAGCGTTTGCTGCGCCGTCCAGAACCTTTGGCTGGCCGCGCGGGCTGAAGGTGTCGGCGTTGGTTGGGTGAGCATTATCGATAATAGCGACCTGGCTCGCATCCTCGGGCTGCCCGACCATGTCGTGCCCGTCGCCTATCTGTGCGTCGGTTATCCCGAAGAGTTTCCTGCGGAGCCGATGCTCGCGACCGCGGGCTGGCGAAAGCGAATCCCCGTAGACGACCTCATATTCTACGACCGTTACGGCCGGCAGGCCGCGGAAACGCTGAAATAATTTTAAAGGAGCGATCAATCATGGACACGGTCAACGCCGAAAAAGCGCCGCAGACTCACGAGGACATCAAGGTCGCGATCAAGAAGGGCCTGATCATGGTCCATACGGGGGAGGGAAAGGGCAAGACGACGGCGGGCCTCGGCATGGTGCTGCGCTGCCTCGGCCGCGGCTATAAGGTCGCCATCGTGCAGTTTATCAAGGGCAAGTGGATCCCCGGCGAGCTCAAGGCGCTTCGGACATTCGGCGACCAGGTCGAGTACCACGCGATGGGCGATGGCTTCACCTGGGACACCAGGAATATCGAGAAGGACAAGGCCAGCGCCCGCGTGGCCTGGGCCAAGTGTCTCGAGCTCATCCGCTCGAAGCGCCACCGCTTCATCTTTCTCGATGAGATCAACTACGTCGTGCACTACGGCTTCCTCGACGCCCAGGAAGTGCTCGACGGCGTGAAGGAGAAGGATCCGGACACGCATATCCTCCTGACCGGCCGCCACGCGACTGAGGAACTGATCCAGCTCGCCGATCTCGTCACCGAGATGAAGCCGATCAAGCATCCCTATCGGGACCAGAAGATCAAGGCGCAGCCCGGCATCGAGTTCTGATATGAAGATCGCCATCTCGGGCTCCGCGGGGGTCGGCAAGACGACTCTCGTGACGGGCCTATCCGAGGCTCTAGGAATCCCGCGCATCTCAGAGGAGATGCGCGACTATCTGGTCGTCACGGATCAGCCTTTGGCCGGCCGGCCGGCGGCTGAGATCGCCGTCGTTCTCGCCGCGCTGTGGGACCTGCGTGTCTCGCGCGAGTCCGCCCTGCCGGCGTTCGTGGCGGACAACTCATGCTTGGACTTCATCGCGTACGTGCTTTTCTACCGGTGCCAGCACGAGGCCGCGGTGCAGCCCCTCTTGACGGAAGCATGGGCGCGCGTCAGGACGTATGACGCCTGCATCGTTCTGCCATTTGGCTCGATTCCGTATGTTGATGATGGGATTCGTCCACGCAGAAAGGAGAGCCAGAGGAACTATCAGCGTGTCCTGGAAAGGCTCTACAGGAAACAGCGGAATGCCACGACCGTTCATCGCATGCCGTTGGATTGCCGGGTTGAGGACGAACGTCTTCGGTGGGCTCTCTCCTCATTAGCTGCACCAGCACACAGAGAAGATCGTGGAATAATGGCGGGACGATCTTAGACTTACGTAACTCGCGACAGCGCCTCAATTGGCTGACGTTGGTTCGAGATCGTCCAATTTTGACCGAGTATGGACACATTGGGACACCTGGAAAATATTTCCGCGGATCTTGATCCTGAAAAAACGATATTTTCTAAATAAAATTGCTAGTCCGCGGCTCGGGAAAGTGCTCTGCATGGCATGCAGGAGGTCAGCGGTTCGATCCCGCTAAGGTCCACCACTCGCCCCTCGAGATTTTCAACACCGCCGACGAAACGGCAACGACGGGGGCGAGTGGTTTTCTTTCATATACCCCATCACCCCTAGTCCACCAGTTTATTCGTGTTTCTCGACGAGAACCCGGTTCGAGCCTTCCGTTCGGGCATTGACCGGGTTCTCTGCTTTTTTTGAGAGGCTAGGGCCGGGGGCCTGCTAGGCCTTGACTTAAAATCCGAGCCGCCCTATCCTTCGCTTGGTCGACCCCAGCCAAGGAGATTCAGAAATGCCAGGGCAGATATTAGTAATCATCGAGACGCCGGAAGACGAGATCATCCATGTCGCCGGCGAGACGATCACGTTCCAATGCCACACCGTCCCCGCCGGATTCGAGGACAAGGTCATGTGGATGGTCCCCGAGACTCAGTACGCCTCACGCGTCGTGGGGAAGGGGAAAATCTTCACGACGAGCTTCTCGTCCTCCGGCCTGAAGCAGGTCATCGCCGCCGGGCCCGCCGGCGAATATACGGAGGTCACGATCGACCGCCGCCTCGTCGACCCGATTCCGGTCGATCCGCGGCAAGAGCCCGCGGACGATTGGGAAGAGGAGAACCCTGGCGGCACGGGTGTGCGCCCGTTGCCCCCTGAGCCCGAGGAGCCCCCTCCGCCCATCGACGTCATCATCGAGGATGTGATCCAGACCAAGCCCGACACCGACGACGTCCTGCTCTACGTCTACAAGGAGACCACGGAGGCCACCTCCGGCGACATCCTCGACAGCGATCCGCCCCCGGAAGATCATCGCCGTCGCTACCAGCGCTCGCCCAAGCGCGGCGGACACAGCGAGCAGTGGTAAGGAGACCCCATGCCTGACACAGATACAGCAGTTGAAGAGAAGAAGGGCGTCGGAGGCACTACCTTTTACGATGAGGCCGTCCAACTCGCCGGCGAAATCCTCCGCAAGCAGGTCAAGCGCGGCCTCGAGCAGGGCCTCAAGCAGGCCGACAAGCCGATCAAGATGGGCTTCGACGCCATGCTCAAGGACCTCGACGACAAGGTCAAGAGCGCCGGCTCGCCCGACGCCGTCCTCGAGCTCGAGCACCAAGTTGAGATGATCAAGGCGATGCAGCCCATCTACGAGAAGAACTTCGAGGACTTCGCCTACGACGCCGGGCGGGAGGTCATCGAGGACATCTCGGACTTCAAGCTCAAGCACCGCAAGGCGGAGACCGCGGGAGACCTCGACGTGCCGCCCGCAACCTTCAAGTTCAACGTCATTCCGCCGGACTATCGCGTCAAGGTTCGCCCCGACTGGGAATCGATCGTGAGCTCCGGCTTTTTCGGAGACCTCAAGAAGATAGACCTCGACTTCGACGCGAAAGCCTACGCCAAGTTCCGGGACGACTTCGGCTGGCAGAAATACATGAAGCACTTCGGCGTCCAGGGCACGGTGGGCTGCAACATGGTCATCGAGAGCGTCAACGCGACCGCCGCCGCCAACGCCGGGGTCAACCTCGCGGACGACACAGCCACCGTCGGCGCCAACGTCAATGGCTATTGGCGGAAATGGACCTTCAGCGTGAACATGGACTGGAACTACAACTTCCGCGACGGGGACGTCGCGGACTGGAGCGCAAGCATCTTTTTCACGCTTAACCCGTCGGGCAAGCCGTTCCTGCCCGTCGAGCCGTAAATCACGGAACAGGTCCGGTGTCGCGAAGTCGGCATAAGACTGTTTCTTGCCCTCCCCGTTCCCTGACGGTAGAATCCGGTGGAATCCACGAAGAGCACGGAGGGGAGGGTGAAGACCGCAGCGTTGGCCCTGTGTCTGTTGACGGCGGCGCCGGCGCGCGCTCAGACGCCTTACGAGATATCGTCGTCGACTTCGGCCCGGACGACGGCGCCGGAGGCCAGGCCGAGATCCCGCAACTGGATATGGTGGGTGTTGGGCGTGGTGATCATAGGCGGCGTCGTCGCGGCCATCGCCAGCTCAAGCAAAGGCGGCGGGGGCGGGAGCGGGGGCGGCGCCGGGTATTGATCGGGCGCGCGTTCAGCGGACGTTCAGTATTTGTTGGGTCGACCTCGCGTGGGGATCCGGCTATATCCATAGCGAGAGGTGGAACGACAATGGATGAGCTTCGAATCGTGCAGCTGACGAAGGAGATGGTCGCCGAAGAGCTTCGGCTTCTCGGAGACCCCTGCGCGGCCGCCGCGTGCGTGGTCCGCAAGACGTTGATGGCCGCTTTGCAGGGCGCTCCCGCGGGGGACACGGCCCCGACCCGCGTGATCGAGGACGCCGTGAAGGGCGCGATGACCGCTTTGCTGCTCGCCGACCACAGCATGACCCGGGGCTCGATCCTGATCCTCGAGGCGGTGATGGACACGGCCTCCAAGCGCGACCTCGACCCGACCGACAGCATGCGCGCGGCCCTCAAGGGGCTGGCCGACCTGCGGCGCTTCGTGGACCCGTCCCGCATCGACGACATCCGCCTCGAGATCGAGGCGCATTACATGGGCGCCGGCGAGGTGTTCATGGAGTACCTGCGGGGCGTCCCGGTCGCCAAGCGCTAGGACGGCGGAGCGGTTGCGGGCCCGGGGAGGGGTCTGCTACGATGGGGCGTGCTACCGGCGCTCCTCGTGATGACCGCTCTGCCGCTCGCCGACCCGCTCATCGACGTTCAGGCCCTGATCCCGGACGCGGTTCTGGACATCCGCTACGCGACCAAGGACAACCTGACGGGGAGCCCCCTGTACCCGTTCGCGGCCGCCTTCCTGCGGCGCTCCACGGCGGGGAAGCTCGCGAAGGCCGCGGCGGAATTGCGGGCGAAGGGCCTGCGGCTGGTCATCTACGACGCCTACCGCCCGCTGTCCGCGCAGAAGGCGCTCTGGAAGGCCAAGCCCGACGCGCGCTTCGTCGCGGACCCCGCCAAGGGCTCGTCCCATAACCGCGCCGGCGCGGTGGACGCCGCCCTCGCCGACGCCTCGGGCAAGGCCTTGCCGATGCCCTCGGCGTTCGACGACTTCGGCCCGCTCGCGCGCCACGGCGCCCCGGGGGTCCCTCCGGAGGCGCGGCGCAACGCGGAGACCCTGAAGGCCGCCCTCGAGTCCGCCGGCTTCGTGTCGCTGGCCGACGAGTGGTGGCACTACCGCGACCGCGAGGCGCTCTCGTGGCCGCTGCTGGATATCCCGTTTGAACAGGTGGCCCGATGAAAGCCCTCAAAGCCTTGCTCATGTTCGCGGTCGTGCTCGGGATGATCGTCGCCGGCGCGCTCTCGCTGTGGCTTGGGCGCGGGGTCAAGCTCGCGGTGGAGCGCTTCGGCCCCGGGATCATCGGCGCGCCGGTCGCGGTCGGGGCGGTGTTCCTGACCCCCTGGTCGGGCCGCGGCGCCATCAAGGGCCTCGTCATCGGCAACCCGCCCGGCTTCAAGGGGGCGCACGCCCTCAAGGTCGGGTCGGTCGAGGTCAAGATCAAGCTGTCCTCCCTGGCCTCCGACACCGTCGTCGTCGAGAGCGTCGTGGTGCGCGATCCCGAGATCCTCTACGAGGTGGGAGGCGGGGGAAGCAACCTGTCCCGCCTGCAGCGCAACGCGGAGGCGGCCCTGCCCCGGTCCGGGGGCGCGCCGGCCAAGTCCGGCCCGGCGAAGTCCCTGTTCATCAAGGACCTCCTCGTCACCGGCGGCCAGGTCGGCCTCGCGGCGTCCGCGCTGGGAGGCAAGGGCGCGACGATCGCCCTGCCCGGGGTCCGCATGAGCAACCTCGGCGGCAAGGGCCGCTCGCCCGCGCAGGCCGTCTCCGAGGTCCTCGCCGCGATCTCCGGCGCCGCCGCCAAGGCCGTCTCGGGCCTCGGCGCCAAGGCGCTCGGCGACGCCGCCTCCTCCGTGATGGAGAAGCTCGGCGGCCTGCTCAAGGGGAAATGATGACCACCCGAACGCCGTCCGCCGTCGAGACCACCGCCGCCGAGTTCGCCGCCAAGGCCGCCGCCGCGCGCCGCGCCTCCGAGACCTGGCGCCGGACCACGGTGGCCCAGAGGGTCAAGACCTTGCGCGCGCTGTGGAAGGCCCTCGCCGCGCGCCGCGACGAGATCCGCGCCGTCGTCCACGAGGAGACGGGCAAGCCTCTCATCGAGATCGACCTGATGGAGCTCGGCGCCGCGGGCCTGCTCGTCGATTGGATGACGTCGGCCGCGCCTCGCGTCCTGGGCGACAAGGCCGCGAGCAAGCCCTGGTCTCTCTTCAATAAACGCGCGTATGAGAGACGGGTGCCGCGCGGCGTCATCGGCCTCATCACGCCCTGGAACATGCCGTTCCTCATCCCGTTCGGGGACGCCTTCGCCGCGATGCTCGCGGGCAACGCCGTCCTGCTCAAGCCCTCGGAGTGGACGACGAAGACCGCGCTGTGGCTCGAGGGCGCGGTCGCCGGCACCTCCCTCCTGCCCGCGGGCCTGCTGTCGGTCGTGCCGGGCGCCGGCGCCGCCGGCGAGGCCGTCATCGACGCCTCAGACATGACGGTGTTCACCGGCTCGACCAGGACGGGCCGCGCGGTCGCCGTGCGCGCCGCGGGCCAGCTCAAGCCGGTGATCCTCGAGCTCGGCGGCAAGCATCCGATGATCGTGCTCGCCGACGCCTCGCTCGACCGCGCCGCCGCCGCCGCGGTGTGGGCCGCCTGCGGGAACGCCGGCCAGGTCTGCGTCGGCGTCGAGCGCGTCTTCGTCGAGGCCGAGGCCTACGACCGGTTCGTCGAGAAGGTCCGGCCGCGCATGGCGGCCCTGCGCCAGCGGCTCGACGGCCGCGACTGCGACCTCGGCCGCCTCGTCTTCCCGCCCCTGCTCGACCGCATCCAGGAGCAGCTCGAGGACGCGCGCAAGAAGGGCGCGCGCGTCATCGGCGGCGACGTCCTCGACCGCGACGCCCTGCTGATGTCTCCCGCCCTCGTCCTCGACGCGCGCATGGACATGCGCGTGATGACCGAGGAGTGCTTCGGGCCCGTGCTCCCGATCATGAAGATATCCAGAGCCGAGGAAGCCGTCGCCCTGGCGAACGCGGGCCAGGAAGGCCTCGCCGCCAGCGTCTGGACGACGGACCTCGCGAAAGGCGAGCGCCTCGCCGCGGCGCTGGAGGTGGGACTGGTCGGCGTGAACGAGCCCTCGTCGCACTACGCCTACGGCGCGCTTCCCTTCGGGGGAATGAAGCAGAGCGGCATGGGACGGCGTCATGGAGAGGAAGGTTTATTGGCCTTCACTCAGGCGCAGTCCGTGGTGGTTCACGAGTGGCCCGACGCGACGCCCGATCTTTGGTGGTTCCCTTACGATGAACGGAAAGCGGGGTTCCTGCGCAAGCTGATGGGGCTTCCGTGAGGTTAGGCATCCATGCCTCGGTCCGTGGGGGGTATGATGCCGCGTTGAGCGAAGCACTGGCGCTCGGCGCCGAGTCCTTCCAGATATTGCCGTATCGCCGTCACGCCAAGCCGTCGGAAGAAGAGTTGTCTTCTTTCAACGCCGCGCGAAGCGCGGCGAAGCTCCCGCTGCTCGTTCACTCCCGCTATGTGCCGTGTTTGGCGTCGTCAGATGGGGCTCGTCGAACGAGCTCCATCAAACATCTCGCCCATGAATTGTCGTTGACGCAAGCGTTAGGCGGGGATGCATATGTTATTCATGGCGGGGCCTACTCGGTCGACTCGTCCCTGGAGGCGGGCGTCGAATTATTCGCGCAGTCCGTCATAATGGCCGTCCAACAGAGTTCCTGCCAAACGCCGTTGCTGTTAGAAAACGTCCCCGGCGGAGGCCGCCGCATGGGAGGAAGCCTCGAGGATCTAGCGCGTCTGCAAGACGCGCTAAAGCCGTCTCTCCCTCACATCGGCGTCTGCCTGGACACGGCTCATGCGTATGCCGCCGGCTACGACTGCTCCTCCATCGAAGGCGCCCTCAAGTTCGTCGCCCGCGCGCACCGCCTCCTCGGCTTCGATTCCATCAAGGCCTTCCATCTCAACGACACGAGGGCGTTATTGTCCTCGCATCGCGAGCACCACGAGCACTGGGGACGCGGCCGTCTCGGCAGCGAAGGCCTGAAGGCCTTGCTCGACCGCGAGGAGTTCTCGTCGATCCCGGGGATCCTCGAGATGCCCG
The DNA here is from genome assembly GCA_016182905.1 of Elusimicrobiota bacterium. Classification (NCBI taxonomy): domain Bacteria; kingdom Pseudomonadati; phylum Elusimicrobiota; species Elusimicrobiota bacterium. The sequence continues at coordinate 82,801 of JACPFR010000004.1, read as the reverse complement.
CCGGCGGACGCGAGGACGACCGGGCCAGCCTGGAGTTCATCCGGAAGCTGTCGGCCTAAGCCGTGATGCGCAGGCCTTCGCGGCCGAGCGCGACCTTCAGCTTGTAGCCGCGCTCGTCGGCGCGGGCCTGGGCTTCCTTGCCCATCTGGTCGAGCACCGAGTCGGCGTAGCTGCCGTCCTGATGGACGAGGACCAGCGCCTTGACGAGGTTCTTGCCCGCGAAGTCGACGGCGGCGAGGAAGCTCGAGTGGCCGCTGTTGCGGTTCTTCTTGTAGTCCTCGGCGGTGTAGCGGCCGTCGTGGAACATCAGGTCCGCCCCGCGGCACACCGCGCCGATCTTCTCGTCGTAGTCCTGGAGCGCGGTCGCGTACTCGCCGTACAGCTCGCTGTCGGGGCAGTACACGATCTTGCGGCCCTCGGTCTGGAGCACGTAGGCGAGCGTCGTGCCGGGGTGGTTCGCGTAGAAGACGGAGAGGCGCACGCCGGGCAGGATCTCGTACGTCTGCTCGAGCAGCTCGTACAGCTCGATCTTCGCGGGCGGCATCTTGTCGCCGAAGCCGGGCTCGAAGGCGGCCTCGAGCGCCTTCTCGAACGGCTTGTCCGCCTCGGAGGCGCCGCTGATGTGGAGCGTGTAGTCCTTGTCGTGGGCGCACGGGAAGCCCGCGAGGCCCTCGACATGGTCGTGGTGGAAATGGGTCAGGAACAGCCAGATTTCTTTATGAAGCGACGATTTCATCAATTCGTTGCCGAGAAGACTTATGCCCGAGCCGGCGTCGAAGACGAAGATGTGCGACGGCGTCTCCACCGACACGCAGGAGGTGTGCTTCCCGTAGCGGGTCACGACCGGCGACACGGCCGACGAGGTCGAGCGGCAGCCCCAGACCACGGCCTTCAGGTCGGTGCGGGCGATCGGCGCGGGCGCGGAGGGGGGGCGGGCCGTCTTCTTCGGGTCCACGCCCTGCTTCTTCATGATCTCGTTGACCTTCTGCGCGAAGAGCTCCACGTCGTAGGGCTTCTCGATGAAGGCCTCGGCGCCGTACTGCGCCGCGCGCTGCTTCTCGGCCTCGAAGGACTTGCCGGAGACGATGATCGCGCGGATCGGCTCGGTCTCGGGGTCGGACTTGAGCCTGTGAAGAAGGGTCAAGCCGTCCAAGCCGGGCATCAGGATGTCGAGGATGACGAGAGCGGGCTTCTCGGCCTTGATGATGTCCTGGGCCTTGAGGCTGTCCTGGATCAGGCGGGAGGTGTAGCCGGCGTCGTTGAGCAGCTCGAGCGTCAGTCCGCCCACGAGGGGGTCGTCGTCCACGATGATGATCTGAGCGCCCATTGCCAGCTTATTCTATAATAATACCAACCATGCGCATCATCGCCGGCGAAAGTCGCGGACGTGCCCTCAAGAGCGTGCCGAAGGAAATGATGGTCAAGCCCATCTCGGCCCGCATCAAGAAATCCGTGTTCGACATCCTCCGCCCGCGTCTCGGAGGAGCCCGGGTGCTCGACCTGTACGCCGGCACCGGCGCCGTCGGCATCGAGGCGCTGTCCCGGGGCGCGGCTTCGGCGTTCTTCGTGGACGCGGACAAGCGCTGCATCGCCGTCATCGAGGAGAACCTCACGCGCCTGGGCTTCGCGGCGAAGGGCCGGGCCTGCTACGGCGACATACTCCAAGATCTTTCGTGGATCCCGTTCCGGGCGGGGGTCTCCGACTTCGACATCATCTACCTGGGCCCGCCGTACCGCACGGAAGACAACAAGATGCTGGCCTACTCGACGCCGTCGCTCGCGCGCGCGGCCGAGGCCGGCCTCCTGGCGCCGGGCGGCGTGGCGCTCCTTCAGCGCTACAAGAAGGAGAAGGTCGAGCTTCCCGCCGGCTACGAGAAATATCGAGAAGAAAGGTACGGGGACACGGACGTGGAGTTTCTGAGGCGCGTCGCGTCGGCTCCTTCATCTGAATAGTGGAGATCTCCTACACCCGCTACCGCATCTACCGCGAGTGCCCGTGGAAGTACAAGCTCCTGTTCGTCGACGGCCGCAAGATCCCGCTCGTCCCCAAGTCCTCCTTCGGGCTGTCTTTGCACCGCGCGCTCGAGGCGTGGCTGGAGAGCGGGGAGTTCTCGCTCGAGTCCCTGATGGCGGCCCTGCGCTCGCGCTGGCTGACGCTGGGCTATCCGGACGAGGAGTCCGAGGCCCGCTGGTTCGCGAAGGCGGAGCGCGCGCTGACCCGCTTCCACGGCGAGGAGGAGTCGCGCCGCGCGCGGACGGTCGCCGTGGAGAAGGAGTTCTTCTGGTCCTCCGGGGCGCACGTGATGCGCGGCATGATCGACCGCATCGATCAGGGCCCCGACGGCGCCTACGAGCTCATCGACTACAAGACCGGCCCCGGCGCGCCGACGACGGAGCAGGTCTCCAAGGATCCTCAGATGCGCTTCTATGCCCTCGGCGCCAAGCGCGGCCTCGGCCTGACGCCCTCGACCTTGACCGTGGACTGCGTCGTCGCGGGCGAGCGGGTCAGCGTCCCCTACGACGGCTCGGGCGAGGACGCCTACGACGCGGACATCCGCGCGGCGGCGTCGGGCATCGAGGCGGCGGCCTTCCCGCCGGACACGAAGTACTGCCCGCGCTGCGACTTCAAGGCGGACTGCCCGTACTCGGCGTCGAAGTAGCGGGGACTGTTTCCGGAAACAGTCGCGGATGACGCCTTCAGGCGTCGGTCTGTCTTCGGCGTGGGACGTCGGGCAAAGCGCAGTAGTCGCGGACGCAGTTCTTGCCGTCGTGCTTGGCCTGGTACAGGTTCATGTCCGCGCGGTGCAGGATCTCGGAGGGGGACTCCTTCCCGGGGTCCTCGACGGTCGCCACCCCGACGCTGATCGTGGCGAGGTAGCCGTTCTTGGCGATGCCCGCCCGGGCGCGGCCGGCGACGTGCACGGCCGTCGCGGCGTCGGCTCCGGGCATGATCACGACGAACTCGTCGCCGCCGTAGCGGCCCAGTATGTCGCCGGAGCGCACGTTGGCCGAGATCGTCTCGGCCGTCTCTTTGATGACGCGGTCGCCGAACAGATGACCGTGAGAATCGTTTATCCGCTTGAAGTCGTCGATGTCGACGAGCATGACCGACAGCGGCGTCTTCTGGGTCAGCGAGCGCTGGATCTCGAGCTCGAGCATCTCCTGCAGGTAGCCGTGGGTGAAGGCGCCGGTCAGGCCGTCGGTCACCGACTTCAGGTGCAGCTCGTCGACGCGCGCCGAGAGCACGCGGTTGCGCACGCGCTGGCGCTCGGAGCGCAGGCCGATCACGTAGCCGAAGATCAGGAACGCGCCGACGGTGCCGACGCCCATGTACGCGTAGAACAGGAAGTTGTAGTCGAGCTCGTGCCGGGCCCAGACCCGCTTGAGCAGGGGATCGGCGAGCCAGTAGCGCAGCAGGAACGCGCCGAGCGGCGAGAGGAGGCCGAGGACGGCGCCGGCGGCCGGGTAGAGGAAGTAGTGGGGCGCGGCGCGCACGCCGGCGCGGAGGCCCCCGCGGTCGTTCTGGCGCCGTCCCGGCGAGCTCATCCCGGGACTTCGGGGCTCATCGCCCACAGCACGCGCGGCTCGGGCGCGAACTCGATGGCGACGATGGTGGCCGGGCGGAACTCGAAGGTGGTCTTGGCGAGGAGCGCGGCGATCTCGCCGATCTGGGGCTGATGGCCGACGGCGAGGACCTCGTCGACGGACGCGGCGCGCGCGGCGAGCGCGATCTCGACCTCCTCGGGGGGCTTGGTGTTGTCGAGCGGCGCGAAGGCCTCGCGGCCTCCGGCGGGCTTGAGCACCGAGGCGGCCTCGGCGGCCGTCTGCACGGCGCGGAGCAGCGGCGAGTGCAGGATGAGGCCCGGCGCGCAGCCGAGGCGCAGCAGCTCCGCGGCCATATGGCGCGCGTTCTCCCGTCCCAGGTCCGACAGGGGCCGCAGGGCGTCCTTGGACACGCCGGCCTCCATCGTCGTGGGCGAGTGGCCGTGGCGCATCAGGTAGAGCCGCTTCATGGGAGAGGGCAGAGTATCAAAAAAAATAGTCGAACGACGAAAAGAACTGCTCGAGCGCCCGCTCGGCCCACGAGCGCTTGCTCCAGGCGTAGGGCGTGATCTCGAGGGCGCCCTCGAGGCCCGCCTCGAAGCGCTTGCGCAGCTCCGAGGCGAACGGGGCGTCGGTGGTCTGCAGGTTGACCTCGAGGTTGTGCTGCAGCGAGCGGTGGTCGAGGTTATAGGAGCCGACCGCGCACCACTTGCCGTCCACCACGACGGCCTTCGCGTGCATCATCGGCCCCTGCCACTCGAAGATGCGCACGCCGCGGGTCAGCAGCGACCCGTAGGTCGCGCGCATCGCGTACCACGCCGAGCGGACGTCCGAGCGCCCGGGCACCAGCACGCGCACCTCGACGCCGCGGCGCACGGCCTGCGCGAGCGAGCGGCGCACGCGCCAGTCCGGGATGAAGTAGGAGTTGGCGATCGAGACCTCGCTGCGGGCGGCGCGCAGGGCGTCGACGTAGGCCTCGCGGATCGCGAAGCGCTTGAGGATCTCGTGGTTGCCGACGACGCGCACGGGCGCGGACCCGGCGGACGGGTCCGCGGGGCGGGACTCGAACCAGCGCCCCGTCTCCTTGTGCCACACCGCGCGGAACAGGCGCTCGAGCTCGTGGGCGGCGGGGCCCTCCACGCGCGCGTGGGCGTCGGGCCAGTCCAGGCCGCCCTCCTCGAGCGGCGCGTGCTCGTCGCTGATGTTCATCCCGCCGATGAAGCCGGTCCGCCCGTCGCAGACGAGGATCTTCCGGTGGTCGCGCTTGTTCCACGCCCAGCGCGGGCGCCAGGGCGCGACGGGATGGTACTCGAGGATCTGCACCCCGGCGTTGCGCATCGAGGTCTCGGTCTCGGGCGCGAGCTCGATGGAACCGACCGAGTCGTAGATCAGCCGCACGCGCACGCCGCGCTTGGCCGCGCGCGCGAGCAGCCCGGCGAACGCCCGGCCGGTGTCGTCGCCGCCGAAGCGGTAGGTCTCGAGGCTGACCGACTCCTTCGCGGCGTCGATCGCCTCGCCCATCGCCTCGAACAGGTCCTTGCCGCGCACGAACAGCGCCAGCTTGTTGCCGTTCACGTACTCGTCAGCGTCCCAGGAGAAGTCCCCCGACCCCGGCTTGGGCCGGCGCAGGTACTTGCGGACGGGGGGCGGCAGAGTCGGGATCTGGGGGAGCGCCACGAGGGGCATGTTATCAAAGAAGACGGATGAAATCATCGACGGGCAGCCCGGCGTCGGACAGGATGCCCCTGAAACCAGGGGCGGCTTCACAAGGTGACGCTGAGGACCTTTTGCTTCGGGGTGGGCTTGAAGCTCCTCTCGCCGGCGTCGAGGTAAAGGAGGATGGCCTCCTTGATGTTTTCGACGGCCTCGGCTTTCGTCTTCCCCTGGGACCAGCAGCCCTTCAGGGACGGGCAGCGAGCGACGAGAACCCCGTCCTCGTCCGCCTCCACGACGATCTTGAGCTTCATGGACATAGTGTAGACCCCCCGGCCCCGCATTGCAAGGTCGCGGGCGCCTGCTCTCTTACGATCGAGGGGCCCGAAAAGTTCCGCCTGCGCCGCTAATTGCTAGACTCTTGGTCCCCCATGGCCGGCAAGGAACACTTCGACAGGCTCCAGGCGCTGATCGACCTCGAACGCGAGGCCGAGAAGGCGGAGAACCTGCGCGAGCTGCGCAAGTTTCCGGTCTCCCAGCGCGAGGCGCGGGGCAAGACGGTCACCGGCCTGGTCGTCGACGGCGTCGAGGGCGGGATGGGCGGCCTGACGATGGTCACCCTGTCGCGCGCGCCGAAGGGGGAAGAGCTCGCGCCGTTCCACGCGATGAACGCCGGCGACAACGTGCTGCTGACTTTGGCGCCCAAGAACGAGTTCGAGTCCGTGGAAGGGACGCTGTACAAGGTCGACGAGTACCGCGTGACCGTGGCGATGAGCCGCCCCGCCCCCGAGGAGGAGATCCGCGGCCACTGCCAGATCGACCTGCTCGGCTCCGACGCCACCTACCAGCGCATGCGCAAGGCGCTGGTCACGGTCGCGGAGTCGAGGCGCTCCCGCCTCGGGACCCTGCGCGAGATCTTCCTCGGCGAGCAGCAGCCGGAGCGGACCAAGGTCCCGAAGGTCCTCTGGTTCAACCGCGGGCTCAACGAGTATCAGCAGGCCGCGGTGAAGGCCTCCCTGGCCGCGGAGGACGTGGCGCTCGTGCACGGCCCGCCCGGCACCGGCAAGACCACCGTCCTCGTCGAGATCATCCGCCAGCACGTGGCTCGCGGCGAGCGCGTGCTCGCCACCGCGCCGTCGAACATCGCCGTCGACAACATCCTCGAGAAGCTGATCGGCACCGGCCTGCGCGTCACGCGCCTGGGCCATCCCGCGCGCACGCTCGAGAGCCTGCGCCACGGCAACCTCGCGGCGCAGATCGAGGCGGACCCCGCGTTCGAGGAGGTCCAGGAGCTCGACGCGTACCGCGAGCGCCTGATCCACCGCAAGTCGCGTTTTGGCCGCGGCATCAATCAGCTGGGCTACGAGGAACGGCAGCTGCGCGAGCGCGAGGTCGGCAAGCTCTGGCGGCAAGCCCGCGACCTGGAGGCGGAGATCGCGCGGCACATCGTCGCGGGCGCCAACGTCGTGCTCGCCACGCACGCCGGCATCTCGAAGCGCTACGTGAAGGGCGATTTCGACCTCGTCGTGCTCGACGAGGCCTCGCAGGCGAGCGAGCCCCTGTCCTGGGTGCCGCTGACGATCGCGCGCAAGGCGGTCTTCGCGGGCGACGGCAACCAGCTCCCGCCGACGATCTACTCGAAGGAGGCCGCCGAGGGCGGCCTGACGGTCACTTTGTTCGACCGCCTCAAGGACCTCCTGCCCGCCTCGGCGCAGACCTTGCTGCGCGTGCAGTACCGCATGCACGAGGACATCATGCGCTTCCCGTCCCAGGAGTTCTACGAGGGCAAGCTCATCGCCGACGAGACCGTGGCGAAGCACGTCGCCGCCGAGCTCCCCGGCGTGACCCCTTCCGACCTCACGAGCCGCCCGGTGACCTTCGTCGACACCGCGGGCGCGGGCTTCGACGAGGCCTGGAACGACATGCTCGAGAGCCGCGAGAACAAGGGCGAGGCCGAGCTGGCCGTCAAGCTCCTGTACGAGCTGCTCGGCTCCGGCCTCAAGCCCAAGGACGTCGCCATCCTGACGCCCTACACGGCGCAGGCCAAGCTGCTCAAGACCATGGTCCGCGAGCCCGGCCTCGAGATCGGCTCCGTGGACGGCTTCCAGGGCCGCGAGAAGGAGGCGATCATCCTCAGCCTCGTGCGCTCGAGCGAGGCCGGCCAGATCGGCTTCCTCTCCGACATGCGCCGCCTCAACGTCGCGATCACCCGCGCCCGCCGCTGCCTGGTCGTCGTCGGCGACTCGGCCACCGTCGGCCGCCATCCCGTCTACGCGCGCTTCGTGACGCACGCCGACGCGCTCGACAGCCATCGCTCGTCCTATGAGTGGGTCGGAGCGTAGGCACGACCTCTCCCGGCTGACGCCGGAGCTGCGGGCGGCCCTGGTCGCCGAGCTCGGCCGCCTCATCGAGCGCGCCTCCGCGCTCACCCCCGACGAGAGCGTGGTCCTTCTCCATCTGCTCGCCTACGCCGGCTTCAGCGGCGACGGGGCGCTGGTCGTGCCCGAGCTGGCCGCGTTGTGGGGCGGGGCGGACTCGTATATCCCCGCGGCGCACCTGCCTCCGGACCGGGCCCGCGCGGCGGTCAAGATCCTGCGCCGCCGCGGGATCCTGAAGGACGCGGAGGAAGGCGCCGCCCTCCTCGACAACGCCGCGCTGCGCGCCCTCGCCGGACCGTCATAAAAACGTGACGCGGGCTTCATGGACAGGCGCCCGGCGTTGCCTTAGGATACGATGGCCGGGCTCGGGGCGTCGGTCCGGCGATCGAGGTGACGGAGGCCGGCCATGACGGATGACCGACGGTCGATACTCATCGTCGAGGACAACGACGACGACCTGTTCCTGTTCCGCGAAGCCTGGATAAAGGCCGGGGTCTCGAACCCCCTGGCGTTCGTCCCGGACGGCGAGCAGGCCTGCGATTATCTCTCCGGCGAGGGGCGCTACGCGGACCGGAAGGCCTTCCCGCTCCCGGTCCTGGTGCTGCTCGACATCAAGCTGCCCGGCAAGTCCGGCCTCGAGATCCTCGCCTGGCTGCGCGACCAGGAGCGGTTCAAGACCCTGCCGGTCATCATGCTGACGGCGTCCACTTGGCCCGAGGAGGTGGCCGAGTCGTACCGTCTCGGGGCCAACTCCTTCGTCATCAAGCCCTCGTCGGCGCGGGAACTGGCCGCCTTCGCCGCCGCCGTGAAGGACTATTGGCTCCGGTTCAACGAGTTCGCGCCCCGTTGATGCAACTTTTTCGGCCCCTCGATCGTATGTAGGGTGGGACGCCTTGCAGGCGTCCCGCCCGGCCGCCGGGACCGGCGGCCGAAAAGGGGGAGAAAACATGGAGAACCTGCCGAAGCTGGACGCGCGCGTGCGGCCGTATCAGGACCCGTCGGACCGTCCCACGAAGCTGATGGCCTTCGCGGAGCTGATGATCGCGGACGCCTTCGTGATCAAAGGCATCCGCGTGCTGAAGAAGGCGGAGCCGGGCAACGACGAGCCGTTCGTCGTCTTCCCGGCGGAGAAGGGCAGGGGGGCCACGGCGGACCGCTGGTTCGACCTGGCGCACCCGATCACCGCGGAGGCGAGGACCGCCGCGATCGGCCTGATCCTGGAGAAGTACGGTCAGGCGGTGAAGGTTGCCTAGGCGGCGGCGCGCTTGTGCGACCACCACTCGTACAGGCCGGGGAGGACCGACAGGATCACCACGACGACGATCACCTCGTGGATCCTCTTGTCGATGTCGGGGACCATAGAGGCCAGGAAGTAGCCGCCGAGTATGGTCGAGAACACCCAGAGGAGGCCGCCGAGGATGTTGTAGGTGACGAAGGTCCGGTAGTCCATCTGTGCCGCGCCCGCGACGGCGGGGGCGAAGGTGCGCACGATGGGCACGAAGCGGGCGATGACGATGGTCTTGACGCCGTACTTCTCGTAGAAGTCGTGGGCGCGCTTGAGGTGGGCGCGCTTGAAGACGAGGGAGTCCGGCCGGCTGTACAGGGCCTCTCCGGCCTTGCGCCCGATGATGTAGCCGACCTGGTCGCCGATGATCGCGCACAGGGGCACGATCGTCAGCAAGGTCCCCAGCGAGAGGTGCCCGGTGCGCGCGAAGATGCCCGCCGTGACGAGCAGGGAGTCTCCGGGCAGGAAGAAGCCCACGAACAGGCCGGTCTCGACGAAAACGATCAGGGAGATCATCGTCAGGCCGCCCCATTGGACGATGGCCTTGACGTCGTGTATCTTCTTGAGGAGACCGATCAGTTCTTCCACGGGGGGAAAGGATAGCACAGTCGACGCCCGAGCGCGCGAAAAAGGAGATAAAAACGCTATAATCCGGTCATATTCTCCGTCCTGCGCGCGCGAACTTGACCTCTTCTCTCGAATCGAATCAGGCGCCCTCGGAAACCGCGGCTCTCCGCGCGCGCCTGCGCGACCTCCGGTCGCCCGTGACGGCCGGGAACGCCTCCGCTCCCGCGCTCCTTCCCGAGAGGCTCGGCGATCCCGCGTTCCTCCGCGAGCACGGCGTGCGCTACGCCTACGCGACGGGGGCGATGGCCAACGGCATCGCCTCCGAGGCCCTCGTCGAGGCGGGCTCCCGGGCCGGCCTGCTCTCCTTCTTCGGCGCCGCGGGCCTTCCTCCGGCCCGCGTCGAGGCCGCCATCGACCGCCTCGAGAAGTCCCTCGGAGCGTCGCCCCGCGGCTTCAACCTGATCCACAGCCCGAGCGAGACCGACCTCGAGAACGCCGTCTGCGACCTGTACCTCCGGCGCGGCGTGCGCCTCGTCGAGGCCTCGGCGTTCATGGACCTCACGCCTGCGATCGTGCGCTACCGCCTGCACGGGATCTCGCGCGGCGCGGACGGCCGGGTGAACGCCCCCAACAAGGTCGTCGCCAAGGTCTCCCGCGTCGAGGTCGCCGCGAAGTTCCTCGCCCCGGCGGGGGAGAGGCTCCTGCGCGAGCTGGCCGCCTCCAACCTCATCACGAGCGAGCAGGCCGCGCTCGCCGCCGAGATCCCGATGGCCCAGGACCTCACCGTCGAGGCCGACAGCGGCGGGCACACCGACAACCGGCCCCTCGTCGCGATGTTCCCGGCGATGATCGCCCTGCGCGACCGCCTGCAGGCCCAGCACGGGTTCCGCAGCCCCGCGCGCGTCGGCGCCGCCGGCGGCATCGCCACCCCCGACGCCGCGGCCGCGGCCTACATGATGGGCGCGGCGTACGTCATGACCGGCTCGGTCAACCAGGCCTGCGTCGAGTCCGGCTCGAGCGACAAGGTCCGGGCCATGCTCGCCGCCGCCGGCCAGGCCGACTGCGTCATGGCCCCCGCCGCGGACATGTTCGAGCTCGGCGTGAAGGTCCAGGTGCTCAAGCGCGGCACGATGTTCGCGCAGCGCGGCGCGAAGCTGTACGAGATCTGGAAGTCGAGTGATTCGATCGAGGCGATCCCGGCCGCGGTGAGGGCCTCGATCGAAAAGGACCTGTTCAAAGAGGATCTCGACGCCGTTTGGGCCTCCACGAGGGAGTTCTTCCTCAAGCGGGACCCCTCCCAGGTCGCGCGCGCGGAGAAGGAGCCCAAGCACAAGCTCGCTTTGGTCTTCCGCTCGTATCTCGGCCAGGCCTCGCGCTGGGCCAACGCCGGCGTCCCCGACCGCGTCCTCGACTATCAGGTCTGGTGCGGCCCCGCTATGGGCGCCTTCAACGAATGGGCCGCGGGCACCTTCCTGGCGGCCCCCGAAAACCGGACCGCGGCGGTCGTCGCCCGCAACATCCTCTACGGCGCGGCCGTGCTGACCCGCGCGCACTTCCTCCGCTGCCAGGGCGTGCCCCTGGACCCCGAAGCCACCCGCATCGAGCCGCTGTCCGCCGCCGAGCTCGAGCGTCTCCTCGACTAGAGAGATCATGAAAAACACCGACAAGTCCCCTGAGTTCGTCCCGCTCGCCGTGGTCGGCCTGGGGGGCGTGTTCCCCAAGGCGAAGACCTTGCGCCAGTACTGGGCGAACATCAAGAACAAGGTGGACGCGATCCAGGACGTGCCGGCCACGCACTGGAGCAAGGACGATTATTACGACGCCGACGCGAAGAAGCAGGACAAGGTGTACGCCTACAAGGGCGGCTTCCTCGACGCCTACGACTTCGACCCGTCCGAGTTCGGCCTGTCCCCGAACACCCTCGAGGCGACCGACCCCGCGCAGCTGTTCGCGCTCGTCGCCGCGAAGATGGCCCTCGCCGACGCGGGCTACCCCGTCGACAAGGACACCTGGGACCGCGGCCGCGTGTCCTGCATCCTCGGCGTCACCGGCGCCCTCGAGATCGTGATCCCTCTCGGCGCCCGCCTGAGCCTGCCCGCCTGGCGCAAGGCCATCCTCGCCGCCGGCGTGCCCCCGACGCAGGCCGAGGACGCGCTCGCGCGCATGTCCGACGAGTTCGTGCCCTGGCAGGAGGCGAGCTTCCCCGGCCTGCTCGGCAACGTCATCGCCGGCCGCGTGGCCAACCGCTTCAACCTCGGCGGCACGAACTGCGTCGTCGACGCGGCGTGCGGCTCGTCGCTCTCCGCGATGCACATGGCGGCCTTGGAGCTCCAAGCGGGACGGGCCAAGATGGTCGTCACCGGCGGGGTGGACACCTTCAACGATATTTTTATGTACACGTGCTTCACCAAGACTCCCGCTCTGTCCAAGTCGGGTCACGCGAAGCCGTTCGACTTCACGGCCGACGGGACGACTCTCGGAGAGGGCGTCGGAATGGTCGTACTCAAGCGTCTCGACGACGCCGTTAAAGACGGCGACCGCGTACACGCGATCCTCCGCGGCCTGGGGACCTCCTCCGACGGCCGCGGAAAATCGATCTACGCCCCCTCGGCCGGGGGACAGACCCGCGCCATCGAAGAGGCCTACCGCCTGTCCGGCTTGTCGCCCGACACCGTCGAGCTGGTCGAAGCTCATGGGACCGGCACCGCCGTCGGCGACGGCATCGAGGTCGAAGCGATCTCCGGAGTGTTCAAGAAGGGCTCCAAGCGCCAAGGCGCCTGGGTCGCCCTCGGCTCGGTCAAGTCCATGGTCGGCCACACCAAGGCCGCCGCCGGCTCCGCCGCCTTCATCAAGGCCGCGATGGCCCTGCGCCACAAGGTCCTGCCTCCGACGATCAAGGTGACCGAGCCCCTGCCGATTCTGGCCTCCGGCCAAACTCCCTTTTATTTGAGTCTCGAGAAGCGCCCGTGGATGGCGTCCAAGGACCATCCCCGCCGCGCCGCCTGCTCCGCGCTCGGCTTCGGCGGCACCAACTTCCACGCGATCCTCGAGGAGGGGAATCCCGCGAAGACCGAGACCGACTGGGACGCCGAGCACGAGCTGTTCGCCGTCTCCGGCGACTGCGCCGCCAAGCTCGCGCCGCTCTCCGCCGCCCGGAACTGGGACGAGGTCCGCGCCGCGTGCCAGGCCTCCCGCTCGTCGTTCGACCCGTCCGCGGACGCCCGCCTCGCGATCGTGCTCGAGAAGGGCGCCGACTGGAAGGCCATCGCCGAGAAGGCCAAGGTCCTGAAGTCCTCGCCCATCGATGGTATTTATCACGGCACGGGGAAGCCCGGCAAGCTCGGCGTCCTCTTCCCCGGCCAGGGCGCGCAGTACGTCGGCATGTCGCGCGACCTCGTCTGCGCGTTCCCCGAGGCGTTCGACGCCCTGTCCGAGGCCGACGAGGCGTTCGAGGGCGGCAAGCTGTCGTCCTTGATGTTCCCGCAGCCGGCGTGGAAGGCCGAGCAGAAGGATAAGCAGGAGCTGGCGCTGCGCGACACCTCCGTCGCCCAGCCCGCCCTCGGCGCCGCCGCGCTCGCGGCATGGGGAGTTCTCTCGCGTTTCGGCGTGAAGGCCGACGCCGCCGCCGGCCACTCCTACGGCGAATTGGTGGCGCTCCACGTCGCCGGGCGTTACGACGCGAAGACTCTCCACGCCCTTTCCGGCCTCCGCGGCCGTCTGATGAAAGGCGATGGCTCGGATAAGGGCTCCATGCTCGCGGTCATCGCGTCGTTCGACGAAGTCGAAAAATCCGTGAAGGAAGAAAAACTCGACCTCGTGATCGCGAACAGGAATGCCCCGACGCAGAATGTGCTGTCCGGCGCCACCTCCGAGATCGACAAGGCTGAAAAAATCTTGGCCGCTCGCGGCCACAAGGTCGTCCGTCTTCCGGTGGCCGCGGCGTTTCACAGCAAGCTCGTCGCTCCAGCGTTGAAGCCCTTCGCGACGGTTCTTGATTCGTTGCCGTTCTCCAAGCCGTCCCTGCCGGTCTATTCAAATACCACCGGTGCCGTATATCCCGAACCCGCGCCGATGGCGCGGGAGATTTTGTCCCAGCAGCTCGCCCACCCCGTCGAGTTCGTCAAATCCATCGAGGCCATGCGCCGCGACGGCATCACGACCTTCGTGGAATGCGGCGCCGGCAATAGACTCACGGGATTGGTCGGCCAGATCCTGAAGGGCCAAGAGCACGTCGCCATCTCCGCCGATGCCTCCAACGGCAAGAAGAACGGAATGGGCGACCTCGCCAGAACGCTCGCGCAATTAGCCGCCCTCGGTCATTCCATCGATCTGAAGGATTGGCAAGGGGGAGAAAAGGGCCTGTCGGACTGCCGCCCCAAGCCCAAGATGTCGGTGAAACTGACCGGCGCCATCTATCGGTCCACACCGAAGAAGAATTTCCCGGCGCCCGCCCCCGTCGCCGTTCCCGTTCAACCTGATCCTGTTGCGATGATGCAGGCGCCCGCGACTCAAACCGGCGACGCCGGACTCTTGGGCCAGGCCTTGTCCGCCGCTCAAGCGAGCATCGACGCCTTGACCCGCCTCCAAGAGCAGACCGCCGCTCTGCATCTCCAGTTCCTCCAGGGCCAAGACTCGGCTCAGCGGAGCGTTCAGGCGTTGGTGGAGCAGCAGCAGGCGTTATACGCGAGGATGTCCGGCGGCGTTCCGGCGTTCGTCTCCGCGAGTCTTCCGGTCTCCGCTCCGATCCCTCAATCCGTCGCCGTTAAAAATCCGTCGCCGTCCACGGCTCCCGCCCCCGTCGCTGTTTCCGTCGCGCCAAAGGCGGACATCGTCTCCGTCCTCGTCGCCGTCGTCTCCGAGAAGACCGGTTACCCCGCCGAGACCATCAACCCCGACATGGATCTGGAGGGGGACCTCGGGATCGATTCCATCAAGCGAGTCGAGATTCTGTCCGCCGTCTCCGAAAAATTGCCCGGCGCTCCGAAGGTGAAGCCGGAACATCTCGGCACGCTGCGCACGCTGAAGCAGATCTCCGTTTATCTGTCCGAAGGCGTCGGAGCTGCGACGGTCGTCGCAGCTCCGGCCGTCGTCAGCGTCGTCGTCAGCGTTCCCGGTAATGCGCCGTCGACCGAGATCCTGCCGGTGTTGTTGTCCGTCGTCGCCGAAAAGACCGGTTATCCCGCCGAAACCATCAACCCCGACATGGACCTGGAGGGGTACCTCGGCATCGATTCCATCAAGCGCGTGGAGATACTCTCCGCCGTTTCCGAAAAATTGCCCGGCGCTCCGAAAGTTAAGCCCGAGCACCTCGGCACGCTGCGCACCTTGAAGCAGATCGCCGCGTACTTGTCCGAGGGGGTGGGCGCGGCTCCCGTTGTTTTATCTCAAGATAAAACAACGCGGGGGCCCGAGGCGTCCCAGGAGAACATCCTGCCCGTGCTGCTCGCTGTCGTCGCCGACAAGACCGGCTACCCCGCCGACACCATCAACCCAGATATGGATCTGGAAGGCGACCTCGGCATCGATTCGATCAAGCGAGTCGAGATACTCTCCGCCGTTTCCGAAAGATTGCCCGGCGCTCCGAAGGTCAAGCCCGAGCACCTCGGCACTTTGCGCACGTTAAAACAGATTTCCGTTTACCTTTCCGAAGGCACCGCGGTTTCCGCGCCCGCATCCGTGCCCGCGGCCGTCATCGACGTCGCCGTTCCCTCCGCGAAGCCGTCGGAAGGCCCCTGCGTCATCACCCGTCTCGTTCCGGAGCTCGTCCCCGCCGGCCCCCGCGACGCGTTCCCTCTCGACAAGTCCCTGACCGTCGCCGTCACCAAGGACTCCGGCCTCGACACCGCGGTCGTCCGCGAGCTCTCCGCGAAGGGCTTCAAGACCGCCCTCGTCTCCGTCGACGACGCGAGCTCCCTCCCCGCCGAGCTCGGCGCCCTGATCGTCGTCGCCCCCGTCCGCCCCGCCGCGAAGGGCTCCCCGTGGACCGCGGACTCCGAGGCGTACCTCAAGAAGTCCTTCGCCCTGATCCAGTCCGCCGGCCGCTCCTTCGAATCCCGCGGCGTCCGCGGCCTCGTCGTGACCGTGACCCGCCTCGACGGCGCCCTCGGCCTGGAAGGCGGCCAGGACCAGGATCCCGCCTTCGGCGGCCTGTCCGGCCTCATGAAGACCGCCGCGCGCGAGTGGAAGTCCGTCTGCCGCGCCGTCGACGTCTCCCCGTCCCTGCCTCTCGACGCCGCCGCGAAGCTGCTGGTCAAGGAGCTGTCCTTCGACGGGCCCGTCGAGGCCGGCCTCTCCGAGGCCGGGCTCCGCGTCGTCTCGCTCGTCGAGCGCCCCGCGTCCCCGTCGGGCCGCGAGCCGCTCAAGCCCGGCGACTCCGTCATCGTCACCGGCGGCGCGCGCGGCGTCACCGCCGAGTGCGCGCTGGCGCTGGCGAAGGCCTTCAAGCCCCGCCTCGTCCTCGTCGGCCGCAGCCCGCTCCCCGGCGCCGAGCCGGCGGAGTACGCGCCCGCGGCGAACGAGAGCGCCCTGCGCTCCCTCATCGCGAAGACCTCCACGGGCCTGACTCCGAAGGAGATCGGCGCCCGCGCGAAGGACGTGATGGCCGCGCGCGAGATCCGCTCGACGTTGTCGCGGCTGGCGGCCGTCGGCGCCGAGGCCCGGTACCGAGCCGTCGACGCCCGCGACGCGGCCGCGGTCAAGGCGCTCGTCGCCGAGACCGTGAAGGACTTCGGCCCCGTCCGCGGCATCGTGCACGGCGCGGGCGTCCTCGCCGACAAGAGCATCCTCGACAAGACTCCGTCGATGGTCGACGCCGTCCTCGACACGAAGCTGACGGGTCTGCGCAATCTCCTCGACGCGGTCAAGCCGTCCGACCTCCGCGTCCTCGCTTTCTTCTCGTCCTCGACGGCTCGCTACGGCCGCGTGGGGCAGTCGGATTACGCGATCGCCAACGAGACGCTGAACAAGGCCGCCTGCGTCCTCTCCGCGCGCCTGCCCGAGTGCCGCGTCGCCTCGCTCGGCTGGGGCCCGTGGGACGGCGGGATGGTCGACGCCGGCCTCAAGAAGCTGTTCGCCTCGGAGGGCGTCGGTGTCATCGGCCTCGCGTCCGGCGGCGAGCACCTCGTCGCCGAGCTCCGCGGCTCCGGCCCGGCCGAGACCGTGGTCCTGGCCGCCTTGCCCGGGACGAAGGCGGCCCTGCCCGCGAGCTTCGAGCGCGACCTGACGCTCGAGGCCTACCCGTTCCTGTCGTCGCACGTCCTCAACGGACGCGCCGTCCTGCCCCTGGCCGTCTCGGCCGAGTGGCTGGCGCACGCGGCCCTGCACTCCAACCCCGGCTTCGCCTTCGTCGGCTTCGACGACCTGCGCGTGGCGAAGGGCATCGTCGTCCGGCCCGCCGCCGCGACGACGGTCAAGGCTCACGCCGGCCTCGCCGAGAAGCGGGACGGGCTGTTCGTCGTCGCCGCCGAGCTGCGCGGCGAGGGCGGGACGCTCCACGTCTCCGCCAAGGTCCTCCTCGCGGCCAAGCGGCCCGCGGCCCCCGCGGCGGCGCTCAAGGTCTCCGGCCCGGCTTACGGCCGCACGATAGACTCGGCCTACGGCGAGGTCCTCTTTCACGGGCCCGACATGAAGTTCATCTTGTCCGCGCCGCACTGCGGCCCGGAAGGCATCGTCGTCGAGGCGAAGACGGCCCTGCCGCCCGCCTCGTGGGCGCGCTCGCCGATCCGCGACCGCTGGCTGACCGATCCCGCGGCTCTCGACGCGGCGTTCCAGGCCATGATCCTCTGGACGGACGCCCAGATGGGCGCGCCGTCCTTGCCCAGCTTCGCCGCGCGCTACCGCCAGTACGCGGAGCGCTTCCCGGAGTCCGGGGTGCGCGTCGTCGTCAAGGCCGTCAAGCGCGCCGAAGGCCTCGCCGGAGCGGACGTCGAGTTCGTCGACGAGCGGGGCGCGCTCGTCGCGCGCCTCGAGGGCTTCGAATGCGCCGCCGATTCGTCCCTGTCGAAGGCCTTCCGCCGCAACGCCGTCGAGACCGCCGCCTGACCGGAGGAATCACATGAAGAAGACCCTGCTCGCGCTGATCGTCCTGTCCGCCTTCGCCGCCGCCTGCAAGGAGCGCAAGGCCGACCCGCGTCCGAACTACGAGGGCTCGCATTCCGCCTCGGAGAAGGCCCACCGGTCGCTCGACAAAGAGGCGGGCGGAAACTGAATGAGACGCTCCCTCCCGCTCGCCTGCGCGCTCGCCCTGTCGGCCTGCGGCGGCGGCAAGACCCAGGTCAAGGCCGCCTCCGGGCCGGAATACGACGCGGTGAAGGTCCGCGCCGAGAAGTCTCACGGAGAATCCTCGCCGCGGAGCGGCGGAGTCGTCGTCGCGACGGAGAAGGGCGAGTCGAAGGAGGCGGTCGCGCGCAACGAGGTCCGGGAGCGCCAGGGCAAGGTGCTCGGGGTGGATCCCGACGGCTGCACCTGGCTCGAGGGCTCGGCGTCGGTCGCGGTCGGCGCCCAGGACACGCGCCACCAGACGCGCGCGGCCGCGATGGAGCAGGCGCGCGCCGCCGCGGTCCAGGATTTCCTCGGCGTCGAGGTCCGGTCGAAGTTCATGGACTTCCAGCAGGAAGGCCTGCGCAAGGAGTCGCGGCTGACCGAGGGCATCCTCCAGACGACGCGCAACGGGCGGATCGTCAAGGAGGAGGTGCTCGAGGAGGGCTACCGCGACGTCCCGGACTGCCCGGGCTGCCTGTACCGCCTCAAGCTCAAGGCCTGCGCGGTGCCGCGCGACGCCGCCGGCGACAAGGATTTCTTCGTCGAGCTCCAGGTCTCCAACCAGCGCTTCCTGCACGGCGACGAGGCGAAGATCACGGTGACCGCGACGCGGGACTGCTGGATCTACCTGTACAACATCTACGACCTCGGCGTGAAGGACCAGACCGCGCTCGTCGTCCCCAACGAGAACGTGAAGGAGAAGCGCCTGAAGGCCGGCGAGTCCTGGGAGTATCCCGACGAGGAGGCGAAGAAGCTCGGCGTGCGCCTCGTCGCGGAGCTTCCTCAGGAGGGCGACGTCGTCTCGGCGGAGACCATCCGCGTCATCGCCTCGAAGGCGGCCCTGTCGAAGACGGTCACCAGCCCCGCGGACGGCGGCTGGCTCGGCGTCCTGCGGCGGCTGAACCGCGCGAGCGTCGAATGGACCGAAGACGCGGAAGCGTACACCATCTATAAGCGGTGAGCCAGAAACCGGAGCCGATCGCGATCGTAGGGGCCGGGGGGATATTCCCCGACGCCCCCACGCCCGCCCGGTTCTGGGAGAACCTGGTCTCTCGCCGCTGCTCCGCGCGCGAGGTCCCCGCCGGCCGCTGGGCGATCCCCGCCGACGCGGCCTTCGACCCGGCCAAGGGCGCTTACGACAAGGTCTACTCGAAGAAGGCCTGCTTCGTCTCGGATTTCGTCTTCGACCCCGCGGGCCTGGCGCTCGACCCGGAATGGGCGCTGTCCCTCGATCCGGCGTTCCACCTGGCCCTCCACGCGGCCCGGGAGGCGCTCGCCGGCGCGAAGCTCGCCTCCGCCGACAAGTCCCGCATGGGCGTCGTCATGGGCCAGCTCGTCCTGCCCACCGACGGCGCCTCGGCCTGGTCGCGCGAGCTGCTCCTGCCCGCGTTCGAGCGCGGCGCCCTGGGCATCGTCCCGAAGCAGCCTCCCTCCCGCGTCAATCCCGCCAACCGCTTCGTGGCGGGACTTCCCGGCGGCGTCCTGACCAAGGCCTTCGGCCTCGGCGGCGGCTCCTGGACGCTCGACGCGGCCTGTGCCTCGTCGCTGTACGCGCTCAAGTTCGCCATGGAGGAGCTGCGCGCCGGCCGCGCCGACGCGATGCTCGCCGGCGGCATGGCGCGCCCGCAGTCGCTGTATACGCAGATGGGCTTCTCGCAGCTGCGGGCGCTGTCGCCGTCGGGCATCCCGTCGCCGTTCGACGCGGCGGCCGACGGCCTCGTCGTCGGCGAGGGCGCCGGACTGTTCGTCTTGAAGAGATTGTCGGACGCGGAGCGCGACGGCGACCGCGTCCGCGGCGTGCTCGTGGGCGGGGGGCTCTCCAACGACGTGGGGGGCAGCCTCCTGGCGCCCAACACGGTCGGCCAGCTGCGCGCGATGCGCGCGGCTTATCTGGAGTCGGGGCTGTCCCCGTCGCAGATCGATTTCATCGAGTGCCACGCCACGGGGACGCCGACGGGCGACCCGATCGAGGCGGCGAGCCTCAAGGCGCTGTGGGGAGAAAGGGGCTGGACCCCGGGTCAGTGCGCGCTCGGATCGGTGAAAAGCAACATCGGTCATCTGTTGACGGCCGCCGGCTCCGCGGGACTCATGAAGGTCCTTTTGGGGTTCGAGAACGAGACCCTTCCTCCTAACGCCAACTTCCATACCGAAAATCCGAACGCCGGTTTGACGGGCAGTCCTTTCAGAGTTCAGTCCGAAGCGGCGGCGTGGACTCGTCGTGACGCGAAGACCCCGCGCCGCGCCGCGTTATCGGCGTTCGGCTTCGGCGGCATCAACGCTCATCTGTTGGTTGAAGAAGCTCCGGAGCGTCGTAAGGCACCCGCGAAGAGTTCTCCATCCGTCCGCCGTCATATCCCGGCCTCGGTGCCGGTTGCCATCATAGGCATGGACGCTCGCTTCGGGACCCTCGACGATCTCCGTTCGTTCCAAGAAGCCGTTTTGAGCGGCGTCGAACAAGAGAGCTCGTACGCCGAGGACCGTTGGTGGGGCATCGACGCCCCCGCCGGCTTCAAGGGCCGGTTTCTGCGCGAGGCGGGCTCCAGTGCGGCTGCTTTCCGGATCCCTCCCAAGGAGATGGAGGAGATGCTGCCCCAGCAGCTCCTGGCGTTGCAGAGCGCCGCGGCGGCGATCGCCGACTCGAAATTATCGGAAGAAGGACGTGATAGAGTCGGGGTCTTCCTCGGCGTCGCCTTCGACCTCGCGATTACGCACTACGATCTCCGCTGGTCGCTCGAGACCTCCGCCGACGCCTGGGCGAAAGCGAAGGGTTGGTCGTTGTCCGCCGCGGAGCGTTCCTCCTGGCTGTCCTCGCTGCGGGACGCCTCGGGTCCCGCGCTCACCGCGAACCGCGTCATGGGCGGCCTGGCCAGCGTCGCCGCCAGCCGCGTCGCGCGCGAGTTCCGTCTCGGCGGCCCGAGCTTCACCGTCTCCGCCGAGGAGAACTCCGGCCTCAAGGCGCTCGAGGCCGCCGTCCGCGCCCTTCAGCGCGGCGAGGTGGACGCCGCGCTGGCCGGCGCCGTCGACGTCGCGGGCGAGGCCCGCGCGCTCGCCGGCGCCCACGCCCTCAAGCCCTACTCGCCCGACGGCCGCTCGCGCCCGTTCGACGCGACCGCCGACGGCTCCGCGCCGGGCGAGGGCGCGGCCTGCGTCGTGCTCAAGCGCCTCGACGACGCCCTGCGCGACGGCGACCGGGTGTACGCGGTCATCAAGGGACTCGGCGCCGCCTCGGGCGGCGGCGCCGACGCGCTCGTCCCCACGCCGGAGGCCTGCGTCGAGGCCCTGCGCCGGGCTTACGACGACGCGAAGGCGGACCCGAGCACCATCGGTCTTTTGGAGTGCCATGCGTCCGGCCATCCGGGCGAGGACCGCAGCGAGGCGGCGGCGCTCGTCGATTTCTTCGGGACCGCCGAGGCCGAGCTCCCGGTCGCGCTGTCGTCCTCGAAATCCGTGATCGGCCACGCCGGCGCGGCGGCCGGCCTGGCCGGCCTCGTGAAGGCCGCGCTGTCGTTGTATCAAGAAATACTGCCCGCCGGCCCCGTGATCGTCAACCCGATCGCGCCCCTGTCCGCGGCGTCGCGCCGCTTCCATTCGCCTCGCCGCGCCTCGTACTGGCTGCGCAACCGCGCCGACGGGCCGCGCCGCGCCGGCGTCACCTCGCTGGGCGTCGACGGCGACTGCGTGCACGTCGTGCTCGAGCAGCTCGAGCGGGAGACCTCCGACCCGCGCGTCGAGGACGAGCGCCGCCAGCCTCTCGGTTCGCGCCTCGAGGCCCTGTTCGTCGTCGAGGCCGCCGACCCCGCCTTCCTGCTCGCCGGCCTGCACGCCCTGATCGACTGGGCCGCCTCCCAGGACCCCGGCGACGGCATCGAGGCCCTGGCCCGCCGCTGGTGGATCAAGCGCGGCTCGGCGCCGGAGGCGTCGCACGCCTGCGCCCTCGTCTCGCGCGACTGGAAGGAGCTCCTGGCTCTGGCGCGCATGGCCGCCGACTCCGTCCGCGACAACCCCGAGCGCCCGCTGCCCTCCGACCGCGCCTATCTCACCACGCGCGAGCCTCTCGGCGGCGACCTGGCCTTCGTCTTCCCCGGCTCCGGCAACCAGTACCTGGGCATGACCGCCTCCCTCGGCGCGCAATGGCCCGAGGTCCTGCGCCGCCAGGACGCCGAGAACGGCCACCTGCGCGACCAGATGACGCCCGCGCGCGTCGCCCCATGGCGCCTCGCCTTCGAGCCCGGCTGGGAGGCCAAGGCCGACAGCGAGCTCAACGCCGACTACCACGCCCTGATCTTCGCCTCGGTGGCCCACGGCACGGTCACCAGCGACCTGCTGCGCTCCCTCGGCGTGAACCCGTCCGCCGTCGTCGGCTACAGCCTGGGCGAGACCGCCGGCCTGTTCGCCACGCGCGCCTGGACCGCCCGCGACGAGATGCTGCGCCGCATGAAGCAGTCCTCCCTCTTCACCTCCGAGCTCGCCGGCCCCTGCGACGCCGCCCGCCAGTTCTGGCGCCTGCCCGCGAATGAAAAAGTGGACTGGGTGCTCGGCGTCGTGGACCGCCCCGCCGACGCGGTCAACATGGCCCTCAAGGGCGCCGAGCGCGCGGCGTTATTGATCGTGAACGCCCCCGTCGAGTGCGTGGTGGGGGGCTACCGCTCCGCCGTCGAGAAATTGGTCGAGGGTCTCGGCTGTGTGTTCCTGCCATTACAAGGCGTATCGACGGTCCACTTTCCCGCGGCCAAATTGGTCGAGAAACAATACCGAGACCTGCATCTTTTCCCGACCCGCGCCCCCAAGGGCATCCGCTACTACTCCGGCGCTTTCGGCAAGGCCTACGAGGTCACGCGCGAGTCTGCCGCCGACTCGATCACGACCCAAGCCATCCGGTCGGTCAATTTCTCGGCTCTCATCAAGACGGCCTACGAAGACGGCGTGCGCACGTTCATCGAGCTCGGTCCCCAGGGAAGCTGCACGCGCATGATCGGCAAGATCCTCGGTCCTCTGACCCACAACGCGCGGTCGGTCGACAGCCGAGGCATGGATGACGTGTCGGGCGTCCTCAAGGTGTTGGCCTTCCTGATCTCCGAGCGCCTCCCCGTCGATCTGAAGCCGTTATACGGCGCTCGTACCTTCTGCGCCGGTCATAGGCCGTCGCCGGCGCAGCCGGCGCAATACGTCCGTTTGCCGTTAGGCGGCCGTCCCTCCAAAGTGTCCTGGTCTCCGCCGTCGCCGCCGAAGGCAAGCACTCTATCCGTTCCGCCGGCGAAGGCTCCTGAACTCGCACCGGTGCGAGTCGTCCCTTCCGTTCGCATTCCCGAGCCCCGCCTTCCCGGCGACGAGTTCTCCTCTCCGCGCGCGCCGCAGGCGCCGCGCGAACTGTTTCCGGAAACAGTCGTCACCCCGCAGGCGGCGCCGTCCGCGGCCGGGAGCCTGTCCCACGCGGCCGCGCTGACGGCGCAGGCTCATCAGATGTATCTGAAATTGGCGGAGAACTTCGCCAAGCTCCAATCCCACAACCTCAGCCAGCAGATCCGCATCGCTTCGGGACAAGCCGTCGTTCCCGATGCTGGTGTCAGGCTCGCAAATTCGTTGAATTCCGCCCCAACCCCGGTGAAGCCGGTGTTCATGGACCGCAGGGCGTGCCTCGAATTCGCCTCCGGCAAGATCGGCAGCGTTCTGGGCGAGACCTTCGCCCACGTGGACTCCTATCCCACCCGCGTCCGCCTCCCCGAAGAGCCCCTCATGCTCTGCGACCGTATCCTGTCCGTGACCGGCGTCCCGAACTCGATGAAGTCGGGCTCCTGCGTCACCGAGCACGACGTGCTTCCTAACGGCTGGTATTTGGACTCCGGCCGCATCCCCACCTGCATCGCCGTCGAGGCCGGCCAGGCGGACCTCTTCCTGTCCGGCTACCTCGGCATCGACACCCAGACCAAGGGCAAGGCCGTCTACCGCCTCCTCGACGCCATCGTCACCTTCCACGATCACCTGCCCAAGCCGGGCCAGGTGATCAAGTACGACATCAGCATCGACGGCTTCGGCCAGCACGACGACATCTGGCTTTTCTTCTTCAGGTACGATTCGACCGTCGACGGCAAGCCCCTGCTCACCATGCGCAAAGGCTGCGCCGGCTTCTTTACCAACGCCGAGCTCGCAAAGGGCAAGGGGATCGTGCTGACGGATGCCGAAAAAATGCCGGCCCCCGGCAAGCTCCCCGCGGATTGGAAACCGTTGGCGCCATTCAATGAGAAGGTGTCGTTGACCGAAGGTCAATTCGAATCCTTACGCACCGGAGATTTGAAGACGGCATTTGGTCCGTCATTCGAGTCCCTGCCGTTCGTTCCGGATACTCTCCCCGGCGGCCGCATGAAGCTCGTCGACCGGATTCTCGAACTGGACCCCAAGGGCGGCCGCTACGGCCTCGGCCGCGCCGTCGGCGAGATGGACATCCATCCGGACGACTGGCACCTGGTCTGTCATTTCAAGGACGACAACGTCATGCCCGGCACCTTGATGTACGAGTGCTGCTTGCACACGCTCCGCGTCCAATTGATGCGAATGGGCTGGGTGGGGGAGAAGGGCAAGGTCTGGCACGAGCCCGTCCCCGGCGTCGCCTCCCAGCTCAAGTGCCGCGGCCAGGTCCTCGCTTCTACGAAGAAGGCCCGCTACGAGCTTCACATCAAGGAGCTCGGCTACGGCGCCGACGGCGCCCCGTTCTGCGTGGCTGACGCGTTCATGTACTCTGACGATAAGAATATCGTTCAGATCACGGATATGTCGGTAAGACTTTCCGGCACGAATCGTGCGACCATCGAGTCCCTGTGGCTCAAGAAAGAGAAGACGGTCTTCTTCGACTCCGACAAGATCATGGCCTATTCGAACGGCAATCCGTCCGAGGCCTTCGGCGAGCCCTACAAGATCTTCGACAAGGACCGCATACTCGCCCGTCTGCCCGGCCCGCCGTACCAGTTCCTCGACCGCGTCGTCGAGACCAAGGGCGCGCCGTTCGTCCTGAAGGCCGGCGCCGCCGCCACCTGCGAGTACGACATCCCCAAGGACGCCTGGTACTTCCGCGAGAACGGCCAGAACACGATGCCTTTCGCCGTGCTTCTCGAGGTCGCCCTCCAGCCCTGCGGCTGGCTCGCCGCCTATTGCGGCTCGGCCTTGACGAGCCCCATCGATCTGTCGTTTCGGAACCTGGGCGGCGACGCGATCCAGCATGTCGAGGTCACCCCCGAGACCGGCACGCTCGTCACCTCGGTCGTGATGACCAAAGTCTCGCAGTCGGGCGGGATGATCATTCAGAATTACGATATGGTGATGCACGACGTTGCCGGTCGGTTGGTGTATCAAGGCAAAACGGAGTTCGGCTTTTTTACCAAGGAATCCCTCGCTCAACAGGTCGGCCTGCGAGGCGCGAAGCCCTTTGCGGCACCCGTGGGAGTTTCTCCACGCCGTTTGCCGTTGAAAGACGGTCTGCCGTCGTTGCCCGGTCCGATGCTTCTCCTGCTCGATTCCGTCGAGCAGTACGACAACGCCGGGCCCAAAGGCCTCGGCGCGCTCATCGGCCGCCGCGCCGTCAATCCGAACGAGTGGTTCTTCTCGGCCCATTTCTATCAAGATCCGGTTTGTCCCGGCTCCCTCGGCCTGGAGTCGTTCATCGAGCTCATGAAGTGCCACGCCCGCGACCGCTGGCCCGGCGCCGGCCGCTTCGAGAGCATGGTCCTGGGCAAGACCCACAAGTGGCTTTACCGCGGCCAGTATACCCCCGTGAACAAGGCCGTCGAGGTCCAGTGCTGGATCACCTCGGTCGACGAGGCGGACAAGACTTTGACGGCGGACGGCTATCTTCTGCGCGACGGCCTCGTCGTCTACGAGATGCGCGACTTTACCCTCAAAGTGAGTTCGTGACTGTCGTTGACGACAGTTGGGCCCGTGAATAGAGTGAATAACTTCAATGCGATATAACCGAGTGACCCTTGATGGTTTGGCTTATGAGCTCGCCCCCAACGTCGTCACCTCCTCCGAGCTCGAGAAGCGCATACAGCCCGTCTACGCCGCGCTCCGCTTCCAGGTCGGCCAGATCGAGGCCCTGACCGGCATCCGCGAGCGGCGCTGGTGGGATCCCGGCTTCAAGCTCTCCGACGGCGCCTCGCGCGCCGGCAAAAAGGCGCTCGAGAAGGCCGGCGTGAAGCCCTCCGACCTCGGCGTCGTCGTCTACGCCGGCGTCTGCAAGGAATCCTCCGAGCCCGCGACCGCCTGCGCCGTGGCCTCTAAGCTCGGCGTGAGCAAGGACTGCGCCGTCTTCGACATCAGCAACGCCTGCCTGGGCGTGCTGTCCGGCATGATCGACGTCGCCAACCGCATCGAGCTCGGCCAGATCAAGGCCGGCCTCGTCGTCTCCTGCGAGTCGGCCCGCGAGATCAACGAGGCGATGATCAAGTCTATGCTCGCGAACCCGACCATGGAGCACTTCAAGCTCTCGGTGGCGACGCTCACCGGCGGCTCCGGCGCCGTCGGCGTGGTGCTCACCGACGGGACCTTCGGCAAGACAGGTCCCAAGCTCCTCGGCGGCACGGTGCAGGCCGCGCCCCAGCACTGGGACCTGTGCCAGTGGGACCGCGACTTCATGCGGACCGACGCGCCCGCCGTGCTCAAGAACGGCATGGAGCTGGCCAAGCTCACCTGGCAGAGCTTTGCGAAGGTCATGGGCTGGACCAGCGCCACGATGGATAAGACCATCACCCATCAGGTCGGCGGCCCGCAGACGACCGCGCTGCTCACCGCATGCGGCGTCGGCGCGGATAAGGACTTCCCGACCTACGAGTTCCTCGGCAACATCGGCACGGTCAGCCTGCCCCTGACGGCCGCCTTGGCCGACGAGAGGGGCTTTCTCAACAAGGGCGACCGCGTCGGGTTCATCGGCATCGGCTCGGGGCTCAACTGCATGATGCTGGGGCTCGAGTGGTAAGACTCGCGCTAGCCGCGCTGCTCGCGTTTCAGCCAGTCCTTCAGGCGGCGGAATTGGCGCCGGTCGACATTCTCCTGACGCGCGAGATCCCTCAGGACGAGGCCGCCCTCGCGACCACGGGCCCCGAAAAAGGCGAGCGTCTGGCCAAGCTCCAATCCGATCTCGCCCTCGTCGCCGAGGGGCTGGAGGGCTTCGCCAGCGAGGAAGACGCAAAGCCCTCTCTAAAGCGTCTGCGCGAGGCCGTCGATTCGCCGGACCAATTCAAGGACCGGGCTTCCGCTCTCGACGCGGCATATCGCGCGCTCGCCGTCGTGGACTACACCTGGGCGAAGCGCTTGCCCGAGGCTCCCTGCTCTCCTGAGTCCTCGCGCGCGCGGCTGCTTAAATCGGATTCCCTGTCGTCATGGCTGGCGTCCTTGCTCGGCCCCGGGGCTGGTGGCACCGACACGGCCGCGAAGCTCGATGAGGCGTCGGCAATCGTCCCTGCCTCCGCCCGCGAGTACGCGCTTCTGCGCGCGAAGATCAACCGCCTGACTCGGGCGCTCGGATCGGAAAAAGCGGTGGGAAGCATCCGCGCGGCTTTGTATTGCCGTCGCGCCGGCGCTTACGAGGCCTTGTCGGGCGCCAATCGTGCCGCTCCGGCCGGGCTCGTCGCCGCCTCCCGCGCCGTCTCGGCCGATGACGCTTCCGGGGTCTACCTCCTGGCTCGCAAGGACTCGGACGGGCTGGAAATACTCGGCGCGGCGACGGCGGTCGAGGATTCTCTCGTGACCGACGGCCGCCTCGCCGACGGCGAGGGCCTCGTCATCCTTCGCCGCGGAAAAAAAGGACTCATTCCCGTCCGGATCGCGCGGCGTGATGGATCGGGGTTGGCCCTGCTTCGTGCCGATGTGCCGGTCAAAGGCTTCGTTTTGGCGGAAGGCTCCCCAGCCAAAGACGACTTGATCGAAGCGGTCGGTCATCCTGAACGTACGGGCGCTTGGACGCGGGTGCGCGGGTTGGTGACTTCGGCGGATTCGTCGTCGTTCCAGACGGACGCCGCCATCGACGTGGGTATGACCGGCGGCGCGGCGTTGACCGAGGATGGCCGCCTGGCCGGCGTATTCGTCCTTCGCTCGGCGCGTTCGGAGGGGAAATCCTTCGACTGGCCTGTCGCCGTATCGGCCCCGGCGCTGAAGGCCTGGCTCGCCGGCGGCGAACTGGCGGCCCCGTCAGCTCCCATCGAACTTTCGGAATCGGGCACTGCGTCGATTCAGACGGCCTCCCGACTCCTGCTCGACAGGCGGGCACCCGGCGCGCAGGCGACGGAGGCCAGCCATCTTTATTTCTACGACGGTAATACTCGCGCCGTCTGCAAGGCTAACTGCGATGACGCTGCGCCTTCTTCTGGTTCAAGTTACAGCTCTAATGGGGGCGCCGAGCTCGGCGCGGCATTGGGGAAGGCGATGGCCCCGATGGTCGAAGCGCTGATTTTCCGAGGCATCCCGGCGCTGTTCCGGGGGATCGGGTCGTTGTTCAAGTCGAATCCGTCGGCAGCTCCCAAGGGGAATACCGTCGCCGAGAAGAAGAGGGAAGAGTCGAAGCCGGCGCCCAAACCCAAACCCAAGCCGAAGCCGGAACTCAAAGTCCGGCTCGCGGCTGCGCAGGATCAAGACGGCCAGTATGTTTTCACCGCGACGATCACGAGCGCCGACCCCGAGCAACTCCCGCTCGGCGGTCATGAAACGACCTTTACGGTGAACGGGACGACCACGGCAATCACTAGGACGAATGCGGCCGGAGTAGCGATCCTTTATGTCGATAATCCACCGCCGTCGATCGCCGCGCACAAGGGCCTAGACGAGGAGAGCGCCAAGCACCCGTGGTTGACCGAAACCGGCCGCACCTTCGGCGACAATGTCTGCTATGCCGCGTTGGGCGCGACGGTCCTGACGTTGGAGGTGACCGTCGTCGTGGTCGCCACCGCGGCCGGCGGTCCGGCCGGCCCCGCGACGGCGACGTTGTGCGTGCAGGCGAATCCCGCGATCATCGCGGGGGCGTTAGCGCTCTGCGCGTTGGCGAAAGAGACGGAGACGGCGGCGAACAAGCCGCCCATCAAGCAACCCGCTCCGGCTGCTCCTCCGATCGTGAAAACGGAGCGCGACAGGGTGGAAGCGGCGTCAGACAAACACCACGATAGCTTGGATGCTGAGGCTCGCGAACAGGCCATCTCCGAGGGGCAGTCGACTCCAAGAGATCCGAATGATCCTGGGGATGACGAGAATGAACTCGACCAAATCGAGAAAACCCTCCGCAGTGATTTGAAGAAGCCGTCAGCGGAAGATTCGGAATTGAAAAAGGTCATCAACGATCTTTTTCAGCCGACGGACAGATATCCTGGTGGAACGGCCGGGGCGTTGCGGCGTGAGGCCATGACGAAGGTTCAGACGGGGAATCGTTGGCATGCGCAGAAGGCGCAGGATAACATCAATCGCTTGAATCGACTCTTGAGGACTCGCAAGATGTCGGATGTCGATCGCATGACGGCGGAAGCGATTAAGGCCGATCTCCAGCACTCGGTGGAGGCCTGGGCACGGTCGAAAATCCCATGAGGGCAAATTCCGAATATCGTCAGACTTCGGCGCAATTCCTTAAAGCCTTCCCGGAATTGGTGGATAGGTTCTCTCCGGAGGATCGGGCGTTGGCGGATGACGGGCCCCATCCGTTCTTTGCATTCGTGGCCGGACAAGTCGTTCCGGACCTTTTCGCCGATGAAGTTAAGAATGCGGAGTTGCTCGAACGCATATTCGGGTTCTTTGAGGATTTGGCAAACCATTCAAACGAAGATATTCGGGGAATCGTTGGCCTCAGCGTTTGTGAGAAAATCGCTTCGAATGAGGTATTGCTGCAGAAATTCAAGAGATACGCCGGCTCGGTCACGATTAAGATGTGCGTCGATTTGTTGAAGTGAATTACATGAAGGGGAATCTTCAATGACGATTGAAGCCATCTTCCAAGATTCGAAGCCTCCGTATGTGGTCGCTTTGCCAGCGATCGCAGCAACGGAGTTGCGCAAGAACGCGATGGCCAGGAAGTGGCGTTCCTGGGAGATAGATTTGAGCCGCTGTACGGATATCGCGTCCATCTATCGCACCTTCGCCCTGGCGATAGATTCCCCGATCAAGGACAGCAAGAATTGGAACGCTTTGAGCGACATTCTGTCGGACCTTGGCTGGGCGGAGGCTGCGGGGCATCTGCTTCTCATCTCCGGCTCAAAGCGCTTTCATCAATCTCGCCCCGAGGAACACGCCGAGCTGTTCGACGTTTTGACGTCGGTTGGCGAGCATTGGCATTCGTGGCAAAACATGAGACATCCCTTCAAGACTGTCATTTTCAAATGAACACCTGGAAACCCCTCTACCCCTTCACCGGCCGCCGCCTCGACCTCGGCGGCTACGCCATGCACTACCTCGACGAGGGCAAGGGCGAGACCGTGCTGATGGTCCACGGCAACCCCACCTGGTCGTTCTACTTCCGAGAGGTCGTCAAAGCCCTCTCTCCCGATTTCCGCTGCATCGTGCCCGACCATATCGGCATGGGCTTATCGGATCGCCCCGGCGATGAGCGCTATAAGTATACGCTCAAGAGTCGGGTCGACGACCTCGACAAGCTCATGGAGACCGTCGCCCCGATCGGCCCCGTCACCCTCATCGTTCACGACTGGGGCGGCATGATCGGCATGTCCTGGGCGGTGCGCCATCCGGAGCGGATCAAGGCGATCGTCGCGCTCAACACCTCCTGCTTCCGCCTGCCGGCGGAGAAGGCGTTCCCGAAGGGACTGGAGATCATGCGGGGGGCCCTGACCGGGATCCCCCTGCGGGCGTCCGGCTTCGTGCGCCGCGTCGTCCTGCGTTCCTGCACGGCCAAGGTCACGCTCTCGCCCGAGGTGATGGACGGCTACCATGAGCCCTACGACGGCTGGGCGGCGAGCCGCGCCGTGCACCGCTTCGTGCAGGACATCCCGCTGAAGCCCGGCGACGACGCCTGGGACGCGGTCGTGGACACGGAGAGCCGATTGGGCCTGTTCAAGGACACCCCGATGCTGCTCCCGTGGGGCCTGAAGGATTGGGTGTTCGATGAGGCTTTCCTGAACGGCTGGATCCAGCGCTTCCCCAAGGCGACGGTGAAGCGCTTCCCCGACAGCGGACACTTCCTGCTCGAGGATGACGGCCCAACGGCCGTCATGCTGATAAAGGACTTCGTCGCCAAGCCCGTCACCGCATGAGCGAGACGGCGACCGCGACGGACCTGGGCTCGCGCCTCCTCGACAACGCCAAGCGTCTGGGCGACCAGCCCGCGCTGATCCACCACGAGACCATCACCTCCTTCGCGGAGCTGGGCAAGGACGTCGAGCTGCTGGCCCACGGCTTCCTGCGCGCCGGGCTCAAGAAGAACGACCGCGTGGCCGTGCTCATCCCGCCGTCGCGGGACTTCTTCGCGACGGCCTTCGCTTTGTTCCGCGCCGGGGTGACGCCGGTGCTCGTGGACCCGGGCATCGGCTTCTCGAACATGGGGCGGTGCCTGTCGGAGGCGGCGCCGGACGCGTTCGTCGGCTCGGCCAAGGCGCACCTGGCAAGGGCCATCGGCGGCTGGGCCCCCACGGCGCGCATCAAGATCGTGGCCGGGGGGCCCTCGCTCGGCCTGCCCACGCTCGAGACGATGCGCGAGCTCGGCCGCGCGCGCACGCTCGACCTCCCGGCCGTGCCGCCCGACGGCCGGGCCGCGATCCTATTCACCTCGGGAAGCACCGGCGCCCCCAAGGGCGCGGTGTACGAGCACTCGATGTTCTCCGCGCAGGTGGACCAGCTCCGCGAGCTGTTCGACATCAAGGAGGGGGAGCTCTCGCTGGCGACCTTCCCGCTGTTCGGCCTGTTCGACGCGGCCTTGGGGCAGACCGTCGTGATCCCCGACATGGACTTCACCCGCCCCGGCTTGGTGGACCCGATGGCGATCATCGTCCCGATCCAGAAATACCGGATCCACCAGCTGTTCGGCTCCCCGGCTTTGCTCGACCGCGTCGGACGGTTCGGGGTGCCGCACGGGATCGCGCTCCCCACGCTCG
Source organism: Elusimicrobiota bacterium (assembly GCA_016182905.1). Taxonomy (NCBI): domain Bacteria; kingdom Pseudomonadati; phylum Elusimicrobiota; species Elusimicrobiota bacterium. Next base: position 51,053 of record JACPFR010000004.1, on the reverse strand, counting down.
TGCGCGTGATGTCGGCGGGGGCGCCGGCGCCGGCGAAGACCTTGGCCCTGTTCTCGAGGATGCTGAACCCGAACGTGCCCATCTACACGCCGTACGGCGCGACCGAGGCTTTGCCCGTCGCGCTCACCTCCTCCGTCGAGATCCTGGAGGAGACGGCGGCCAGGACGTTGCGAGGAGAAGGGGTGTGCGTGGGCCGGCCCGTGAAGGGCATCGAGGCCGCCGTCATCCGCATCGAGGACGGCCCGATCAAGACCTGGTCGGAGGACCTGCGCGTGCCGCGCGGGCGGATCGGGGAGATCGCGGTGAAGGGCCCCGTCGTGACCGGCGAGTACTTCCGGCGCGTGGAGGACATGGCGAAGGCCAAGATCGGCGACGCCCAGGGCTTCTGGCACCGGATGGGGGACCTCGGCTACTACGACGAGCTGGGGCGGCTGTGGTTCTGCGGACGCAAGGCTCACCGCGTGAAGACGAAGGAGGGGGAGCACTATACGATCTGCGTCGAAGGCGTGTTCAACGCGCATCCGAAGGTGAAGAGGTCGGCGCTCGTCGGCGTCGGCCTTGACCCCGTGCTGTGCGTGGAGCTCGAGCCCGGAACGGACCCCACCGACGCCCTCAAAGCCGACATTTTGAACCTTCCGGGAAGACCGGAATTCACGAGGGACATCAAGGACATCCTGTTCCATCCGTCGTTCCCCGTCGACACCCGGCACAACGCGAAGATCAACCGCGAGGCTCTGGCGGTCTGGGCCGGGCGGCGGCTGGAGTGAGGGCGCTCGTCACCGGCGGCGGCGGTTTCCTGGGGGCGGCGCTGGCGCGCAAGCTGAGGGAGCGCGGCGACGAGGTGCGCGTGTTCGGCCGCGGCTCCTACGCCGACCTCGAGGCGGTGGGCATCGACTGCTCGAAGGGCGACGTCACCGATTACGCGGCCGTGAAGGCCGCCTGCGACGACCGCGACGTGGTGTTCCACGTCGCCGCGAAGGTCGGCTTGTGGGGCCCGTATGGGGAATTCTACGCGGTGAACGTGGAGGGGACGAAGAACGTCCTGCGCGCCTGCCAGGAGCAGGGCATCCGCAAGCTGGTGTTCACCGGCTCGCCGAGCGTCGTGTTCCACGGCGGGGACGTGTCCGGGGTCGGCGAGAGCGCGCCTTACCCGGAGAAGTTCGACTCCTTCTACTCGCAGACCAAGGCCCTGTCCGAGCAGATGGTGCTCGCCGCCGACCACGACCGGCTCTCCACCGTGTCCCTGCGCCCGCATCTCATCTGGGGCCCGGGGGACAGGAGTATACTGCCCCGCGTGATCGCCCGGCACAGGGCGGGGCGGCTGTTCCGCATCGGCGACGACAACAAGCTCGTGGACACGATCTTCGTGGACGACGCGGTGGAGGCGCACGTGCTGGCCGCGATCCAGCTCTCGCCGCTGTCCGAGATCGCGGGGAAGGCCTACTTCCTGTCGGGAGGGGATCCCCGCCCGATCTGGGAGTTCATGGAGCTCATGCTGGCGGCGGCGGGCCTGGGCCCGGTCAAGAGGCGCATCCCCAAGCCCCTCGCCTACGCCGCGGCGAGCGCTTGCGAGGGGACCTGGCGCGCCCTGGGGCTGCGCTCCGAGCCGCCGCTCACCAAGTTCCTGGTGGATACCCTGACCACCTCCCACTGGTTCGACATCTCGGCCGCCAAACGCGAGTTGGGCTGGCGCCCGAAGGTGAAGATCGAGGACGGGATGGCCCGCCTGGCGCACTGGATCAGGGCCACGCAAAGAAATATTTAACGCCTTAATGCCTGGCACCAAAGGCCCCTCTCTCGGGCATTAGACCTTAAAAAAGCGCTCTTCTCCATCATTAAAGCCTGACACTCTCTAGGCTGATTAGGCCCGGCTCCTCTGGGCCCAAGGACCTATGGCCGGCGCCGAAGAATCGGTTAAACTTCGGGCATGAGACGCCTACTTCCGATCCTCGCCCTCGTCCTCGCCTCCGGCGCGTTGACCGGCTGCAATGAGGAGAATCAGGCCGTGTCCGCGAAATCAGGCTCCGGCCCGGCGACCCGCGAGAAAGACCCGCCGCGCCGCCGCAGCTCGGGCAAGGACCTTGTCGCCTACGCCCCGGCGACCGATTTCAGCGGCGCCGCCCCGGAGGACGCCGCCAACGGCGCCAGCGCCATGTTCGACGGCGCGCGCATGCGGGACGGAGTGGCCTCGGCCGGCTACGCTCCCGGCGGCGCCGCGGGCGGCCGCACGGGCAAGCGCCTCCTTTATACGGCGGCCGCGAGCGAGCGCATCACCGACCTGCGCGGCGCCGTGCCGCCCCTGCCGGACGACTACGACTACTCCCGCAGCGGGGCGACCCCGGGCTCCGCCAAGGACGCGGGCCTGACCTTGCTCGGTTTCGCCTCGTTCCAGCTCGAGCAGAAGTTCCCGACCGTGGCCCCGATCATGAGCCGCCTCGGCTGGCGAGCCGCGCCCCGGCGCGGCTCGAACTCCGCGCACGCGCCGTACCGCGTGACGGTCCACCACACGCAGGGCAAGCAGGCGATGAACGAGGTCGAGACCGCGCAGGCCGTGAAGAACATCCAGCACTATCACATGGTCGGCCGGGCGCGGGAAGGCAAGGAGAGCTTCGATGACATCGGCTACCACTTCCTCGTCGCCGGCGACGGGCGCGTGGTCGAGGGACGCCGCGCGGAATACCTCGGCGCGCACGCCGGCGGGGCCAACGACGGCAACATCGGCGTCGCCATGATGGGCGACTTCAACAAGGTCAAGCCCACCGGCGCCCAGATCGAGAGCCTCACCCGCCTCGTGACCTATCTCTCGGTCAAATATAGGAAGGACCCGAACGCCAAGGGCTTCCTCGAGGCCCATCAGCACTACACCAACACCGACTGCCCCGGCGCCCACCTGATGGCGATGCTCGACTCCCTGCGCCGCAAGATCGACAAGGAGAACGAGATCATCGTGAGCGGCGGCGTCGCCGGTACCGACTTCACGCCGCTGGCCGTCGTCGGCTCGTGAGGCTCGGCCTCGCCGCCGTCCTGCTCCTGGCCGCCTGCTCCCGCGAGGGGCGCGTGCCTCCCGGCGCGGCCGTCGCGCTCGATTACGAGCTGACCTCCGGCGGGACCGTGATCGAGTCGAACGTCGGCCGCGAGTTCCTGACCGTGATCCAGGGCGACGGCAACCTCCCCGGCCCCGTGGACGAGGCCCTCGTGGGCATGAGGAAGGGGGAGGAGAAGGTGCTCGTGTTGACGCCCGACCAGGGTTTCGGCCCCGTCGACCCGGATAAGATCCGGACGATCCCGCTCGAGAAGTTCGGCGTCCTGGCCAAGGATATCGCCCCCGGCAAGGTCGTCGCCGGCGCCAAGGGCGGCAAGGCGGCCGAAGGCCGCGTCGTGAAGGTTTCGGACGGCGCCGCGACCCTCGACTTCAACCACCCCCTCGCGGGGAAGGCCCTGCGCTACAAGATCAAGGTCGTCGAGATCCGCTGAGCGGCGTCGGACTATCCTTGAGGATAGTCGAAACACTTCATAGGATAAGCCATGCTCAGCTCCTGGCCGGCCTTCGCGGCCGCGGCGTGGCTCCTCGCTCCGGCTCCCGCCGCGGCCTCCGCGATCGACCTGCACCTGCATCTTCCCATGATCGAGGACCAGGTCAAGCTCGAGGACCTGAAGGCGGCCGACATGCGCCTCGTCGTGGTCCCGCTGTACGCGACGCCGGTCCTGTCCCAGCTCCGCGGCGGCTACGCCCGGTCTCTGTTCCGCCAGATCGGCCAGGTCGAGCGCTGGGCGGCCAAGGATCCGCGCGTCGCCCTTGTGCGGACGCCCGACGAGGGCGAGGCCGTGCTCGGGTCCAAGGAGTGGCGTCTCGGCGTGATCCTTGCCGTCGAAGGGGCGGGCGGGGCCGACACGCCGGAGCGCCTCGACCGGCTGTGGGACCGGGGCGTGCGCATGCTCACCATCGCGCACTTCGTCGACTCGCGCTGGGGCGGGGCCGCCGCGGGGCGGTACTGGCCGTTCCCGACTTGCGTGCCCGGCGGCAAGGACGCCGTTCGGCGGAACCCGAAGGGGCTTTCGAAGGACGGGGAAAGGCTCGTCGACTACGCCGTGAAGAAGGGCCTCATGCTCGACCTGACCCACGCGAGCGACCGGACCGCGCTCGACCTGGCCGCGCGCCATCCGAAGCTGCCGATCCTGTTCACCCACCAGGCGGCGCGCGAGCTCACGCCGTGCGAACGGACGATCCCGCCCGAGCTCCTGCGCGAGGTGAAGCGCAGCGGCGGGCTGGTCGGCCTCGCGCTCGCCGCCAACTACGCGGGACCGGACCGAGCCTCGCTGTCGAGGCACGCGGCGGTCCTGGCGCGCGAGGCGGGGCCGGAGGCGGTGGCGCTCGGCTCCGACTTCAACGGCGTGATCGGCCTGATCGACGGAGTCCCGGGCCCCGTTGCCTACGGCCTCGTGCTAAAAGAACTGGCCGCCGCGGGCATCCCCGCGGACGGCGGGGCCGAGGCCTTCGTGAGGTTCTGGCGCCGGACGCTGGCCGCCGGCGCGCCTTAGCGCCGCTTGCCCCGGATCCGGTCGAGGGCGAGCCGGAATTCGTGGCGCCGGTGCTCGGGGGCTTTGGACAGCGCCTCCTCCAGGGCCGGGATCGCGTCGACGGCGGGGGGCTTCATCCGGGCGAGCTGGAAGGCCGCCGCCTGGGGCGCCCAATCGCCCGGCCCGGTCACGGTCGCGATCAAGGCCGCGCGGCCCTCCGCGCCGAGTTCTCCGAGGCCCCATGCCGCGTTCGAAGGGATCATCTTAGTCTCTTCCAAATCGGCGAGAAAAAACGGGATCAGGAGGTCCTTCGGCGCGCCGGGGCGGGCGGCCGCGCGCGTCAGGGCCTCTCGCGCTCCGGCGCGCGTGCTCTTGTCCGGGTCGGCGGCGGCCGGGATCAGGGCGATCGTCAGCGCGCGCAGGCCCGCCTCGTCGAGGGTCTCGAGCCGGGCGACTTCGGGCACGCGCGCCAGGATCGCCGCTTGGCGCTCCTTCATCATGGTGTATGGACGCATGAAGTAGGGTAGGCACATCAGGAAGTACCACCCCATCCACACGACGGCGACCGCCGCGAAGGTCCGCGCCGCCCATTCGGCGCCCGTCGGATCGGGGTCGCCGCGCCAGGCCCGGGCCGCCGCGCGCGCCTGCTGACCGGTCAGGAACGCGCAACCGGCGGCCGCGAAGATGAACGCGGCCTTCATCGCGGGCTCCGCGGAGAGCTCCAGGCTCCCGGACAGCCAGGCGCGCAGGAGGTTCCAGGACAGATCGACGGCGAGCAGTCCCAGGGCCAGCCCGACGAAGACGCGCGCGAGGAACGATCCCCAGCTGGGCTTCCCTGGCGACGGCGTCACGGGCTCCATGAGCGCAGGATAGCCCTTGCGGCGCGGTTTATCTAGTGTCGCTCGTAGTAGAACCCGACGTCCTTGGCGTCGTCGGGGTTGATCAGCAGGAGCTCGTCGGTCGTCATGATGGGCTTCCAGTTGACGATGTCGACGAACACGGCGATGCGCGAGAGGACCTTGTCCGCGCCCTTGGCGATCGCGCCCTTGGCCTTGAAGGTGAAGATTCCCGGCGCGGCCTCGGTCATGTCGAACTTCCCCTTGACCTCACTCTGAAAGAATTCGGCGACCTTGTCGTCGCCCAGTCTCGTGTTGATGTTCTTGTGCGTGTAGTCGCCGCCCGTCGAGTCCTTGGAGCCGAAATAGGCGCCCGGCACGTAGCCTTCCCAGGTCGAGGACACCTTGCCGTCGAAGGTCACGACCTCGGCGACCGCGGGATCGCCCTTCTCGTAGCGCGTGAGCGTGGCGCCGACGAGGGTCCCCTTTTTGGCGAGCGTGAGCTCGCCCGCCGCGGCGTAGCCGCCGTCGATCTCGAGGCCGCCCGTCGCGGAGACCTTCAGCGGCTTGACCGCGAAGCGAAGCTTGTCGAGCTGCTCCACGCGGTAGATGTAGAGCCGCGGGACCCACCGCGCGATCTCCAGGCGCTCGGGCCCCGGGATGTAGGGAAGGCGGGTGTACTCCGCCAGGATCGCGTAGCCCGCGGTCGGGTTCGTCTTGTCGGCCTTGAGGAGGAAGGCCATCACGTCGGGACCCTTGAGCAGGGCCGACAGGCCGCCCCACGAGCCCTCGGGGATCGGGCCGGCGTGCGCCGCCGAGACGAGAGCCGAAACGAGAAGCAGGGAACGAAGAAAGTTCTTCATCTTTAAGTCTCCTAGAAGCCGAACAGGCCCTTGGCCACGAGCCAGGGGATGAGGATGTAGAGGATGCTGTCGCGGACGAGATAGTACGAGAAGACGGCCGCGATCGCGATCCAGCCGAGCTTCCACGCCGTGGAGAGGAAGGTCTTGGCCGCGCGGACGTTGGTCATGAACCGAGCGGGGGTGTAGGGCAGGACGAGGCTGCCCGCGAACGTGCGGACGGCCGAGCCCAGCTGCTTCAGATCGCCCTTCGCCTTCTCCTTGAGCGTCGGCTTGCCCTCGGGGTTCGCGGCGCGGAGGTCCGGGTGGACGCCGTCGAGCGCGCGCTCGGCGGCGATGTCGGCCTGGGCCGTTCCCTTATAGACGCGCAGCATCATGTCGCGGCTGATCGCCGGGACGAGATGCTTGTCCTCGTTGGCGACCGTGTCCGCGTACAGCTGCAGGAGCTGGCTGGTGCGCTTCTTCACCGCGATCTCGCCGAGCCAGCGCGAGACCGGCCCGCCGATCCCCGTCTGGGAATCGCGCCAGCGCTTGTCCTCGCGCATGCGCGCGAAGTCGTATTCCGTCATGTAGTCGCGGCCCGGGGCGTAGCGGGAGAACATCTCGTCGAACACCGCCATGTCCACGTCGCCGGGCGTCAGTCCCTTGTCGTTGTTCTCGTGCGCGTAGACGCCCGTGGACGATGGACCCTGGGCCTGGACCATGTTCGGCACGTAGATCGCCAGCGGGTTGAAGAGGATGCCCGCCTTCCAGCGCGCCTTGATGCCCATGCCCCGCTGCGTGCGGTGGCCGAAGATCAGGTGCGACATCAGCGCGGTCTTGAACGCCATGAGCCGGCCCAGGCCGTGCTCGTGGAGCACGCGGTAGCTGTGCCGGACGGTCGCCACCGGCTGCTTGGCCCCCGCGGGGACCAGCATCCAGTAGCGGCGCTCGAGGTCGGACTTCGCCTCGGGGGCGGCGTCCTTGGCCGTCGCGACGGGGTAGCCCTCGCGCAGGCGGTTCTGCAGGGCGATCTTGAGGATCGCCATGTCGTTCTCGTACTGCTTCGTGGCGCCGATCACCGAGCGGGCCTTGAGGGCCGTGACGCCCGCGAAGATCGCGACCACGGGGTTCGTGGCGAACAGGCTGACCGCCGCGAAGCCCGCGACGAGCATCGCCGCGGTCGCGGCGAGCTTGCCCGCGCCGGCCGCCCAGCGCGAGACCTTCTCGCCGAGGAACAAGGTCGGGAACATCGAGCGGCGGCGGTCCGTGTACGCGGACTGCCACGCCTTCTGCATGTAGCGGTACGCGAGCATCCGCTTGTAGTAGAGGAAGATCGGCAGGCCGAGTGCCACCGCCGCGACCGGCACGATCGTGAACGCCGACACCGCGACGCCCATCCACGCCGAGAAGGCCGTGAACGAGCCCCACAGCGCGAGCTTGAACGTTTTCTTCAGGATGATCGAGGAGTTCGCGTTAGCCGTGTCGAGCAGGCGCACCGGGAACGTCTCCGTGTCCTGCCACGGGGCGAACCAGCGCGTCACGCCCTCCATGGCCTTGATGACGTCCTTGCCGCGGGGAAGGCCCTTCATCGCGCGGGCGAGGACGCCGCCCATGCCGCCGGAGTGCCAATGCCACTCCATGCCCTCGAACGTGTAGTCCTTGTGGGAATAGAGCTCGGTGAGGTGGCGGTTCGACTTCACGCGGCGCGGGGCGTTGAGGACGAACTGGTAGAACTGCGTGAAGCCGAGCGCGAAGCCCGCGGGCTTGGGCTCGGCGAGGATGCCGATGCCGGCGTCCACCTTGTTGACGTCGCCCTCGAACTTGACCTCGAGCGCCTTGGCCAGCTCGGCGTCGCCGCCGGTCAGCTCCAGGAAGCTCGCCACGGGCGGCTCGCCGACGGAGCGGCGGAACTCGTTGTAGGAGCCCGTGCCGTCGGTGCGCTCGCGGAAGGTGTCGGCCTCGGCCAGGTCCATCAGCTTATCGTGCTGCTGGTCCTTGAACTGGGTGAGCGCCTTCGGGAAGTTCTTGAGCGTGAGCGCGCCGGCGGACTTGCGCACGAAGGACCAGGCGAGGACGTCGTAGCCGTACTGCTCGACGATCGGGCGCGTGTTCGAGTGGATGAAGTCGATGAGCTCGCGGCGGCCGAGCAGCTTCTCGCCCTCGGTCGCCGTCGGCGGCGCGAGGAACTCGTGGTCGCTGAGGATCATCTCGTGCAGGCGATAGACGAAGCGGAAGTGCTTCGGCACCTGGAACGGGCCGTCGTGGTGCTCCCACTTCGAGCCGGGCATGCCCCAGAACACGTCGTTGTTGGTCAGCGGCTTCATCAGCTTGCCGAACCAAGGGTGGCGGTACGACGCGCGCATCACCCACGCCTTGAACTTGGGGCCGAGGAGGCCGTAGTACTCGGCGTGCATGCCTTCCTGAAGAGTAGGGTGCTGAAGGAGATCCTCGGTCCACTCGGTGGTGTGGATCTGCGCCGTGCTCGCGACGTTGATCTTGCGGGCGTAGTCCCAGAGCTTCGCGTCGTCCCAGCCGGGGTTGAACTTCCTCAGGTGGTCGACGATGTTGTTGTGGTTGACCACGAACGCCCAATGAAGGAAGGAGAGCAGGGGGTTGTAGTTGTTGATGAAGCCGGAGTGATCGATGCCGGGCTTGGTGGGGTGCGGCGGGAGGTTCCCGTTCTCGTCGAGGCGGAACTTGCCGTCGGTCCACGTGCGCAGCGGCTTCTGCTCCTCTTCGTTCGTGCCGTAGATCTGCGCCTGGATCCAGGCTTGGGTGCGCTCGTTCATCGGCGTCGGCCGGCCGTTGTCGGTGACGCGCGTCGGGTCTTTAGAAGTGCGGTCGAGCAGCGCTTCCTTCTCGGGCCACTTGTCGCCCGGGTTGCGGGGCATCACGTGCGGGTTCTGACCGATGGGGGCGCGCTTGGTGTTGCCGCCGAAATTGTGGAACTGGAACTGGATCCAGCCGCCGGCGAGATCGTTGAGGATGCCCGCGGGCTTGACGATGTCCTTGCCGGTGTTGGGATCCTGGTCGCGGTGGCGCAGCTTGCCGACCTCTCGCGCCGACGGAGTCATGTTCTCGACGTCGGGGCGGACCTGCTTGGGCGGGATGTTGGAGCCGAAGCGGGTGTTCTCCGCGCCCATGCGCGGGTTGTCCGTGTCGACGGCCCACGAGCCGTCGGCGGTGTAGCCGCGCTTGGCCTGCTCGGGCTCCGCGCCCTTGGGCTTCTGGTCGTTGGCGGCGTAGTCGTAGGGGTCGGTGATCGTGCCCGAGCGCAGGAAGCGGATCTTGCCGATGAGGTAGAGGAGGCCGAGCTTGGTGGGCCACTTGTCCCACGAGACGCGGCGGTTCGGATCCTTGGAGAACTTCAGGTTGGCCCACTGGAGGATGTTGTAGAGCGCGTTCCAGTAGACGTACTTCGCCGGGCTGATGCCGACGCGCGAGGAGCGCGGGGCGAACAGCTCGGGGTTGGTCTCGGGGGAGACGGGCTTGGAGGGCGCGAGGCTGGCCGCGGGGGCCTTGGCGGCGTCGCCCGCGGGGACGGCGGCGTCGTCGTCCTTCGACGCCGCGCTCAGGGCGCCGTTGGTCCAGAAGCTGTCGAGCGCCGCGGCCTTGCCGGCGCCCTCCTTAGTGTCGGCCTGGAGGCGGGTCTGCAGGGTGCGGGCGGCCCCGGTGACGGGCGCCGGCCTCGCGGCCCGCGCGGGCGCGGCGAGGACCGGGCGCAGCGCGAGGGGGGCGCTCGGCGCCTGAAGCGCCGGCGCCTGGAGCGCGGGCGCGGCGAACGCGGCCGGCGCGGGAGCGAGCAGGCTCGGGACGCTCAGGTTCGGCGCGGAGAGCGGCGAGAGAGCCGGAGCGGTCAGCGGGGCGATCGCGCCGGTCCCGGGGAGCGCGGCCGGCGCGGCGCGGCCGATCGTCTGGGCGAAGGATTGTCCGGGGATGGAGACGGCGAGAAAAAGGGCGACGGCCTTGCGCGGGGAGAGTATGACGTTGATCATAGGGACCGATGTTACCAACCCCGGCGGAAAGACGCGCGGGGCGAAGGTCCTACGAAGTGACGACTCTTACGGCCTAGGAAAACTAGGCCTTTCTGCGCGCGGCGAGGGAGGCGACGATGGCGAGGAGCAAGGTCCCGCCGATGACGGCCAGCGAGGCGCCGGTGGAGACGTGGTAGAAGTCCTTGACGATCATCTTCACGCCGACGAAGACGAGCACGGCGGAGACGCCGGCCTTCAGGTACTTGAACTCGGTCATCGAACCCGCGAGGAGGAAGTAGGTGGAGCGCAGGCCCATCACCGCGAAGATGTTCGAGGTGTAGACGACGAACAGGTCCGAGCTGACGCCGAGCGCCGCGGGGATCGAGTCCACGGCGAAGATCAGGTCCGTCGCCTCGATGACGACGAGGGCGGCGAACAGCGGGGTCGCGTGCAGGACGCCGTCGAGGCGCGTGAAGAACTTGTGGCCGTGAGTCCCGACGGTCACGGGCAGGAACTTGTGAAGAAGGCGCAGCGCGGGGTTCTTGCCCGGCTCCATCTGCTCCTCTCCCGCGAACATCATCTTGCCGCCGGTGTACACGAGGACCGCTCCGAACACGTAGAACATCAGGTGCGAGGCCTCGAGGAGGGAGAGGCCCGCGAAGATGAACACGAAGCGCATCGCGATCGCGCCGAGGATGCCCCAGTGGAGGATGCGCGGCTGGTTCTCGGGCTCGATGCCGAAGAAGGAGAAGACCAGGATGAAGACGAAGAGGTTGTCCACCGACAGCGACTGCTCCAGGATGTAGGCCGAGACGAACTGGAAGGCCTTGTCGTGGCCGTAGACGAAGTACACGGCGAGGGCGAAGCTGAAGGCCAAGGCCCACCAGATGGCGACCATGACGGCGGCCTCGCGCACGCGCATGACGTGCGCCTTCTTCTGGAAGACGCCCAGGTCGAGCATCATCATGACGCCGATGACGAGGATGAAGCCCGCCCACAACCAGGTGACTGCCATAGGGGTGAAATTCTACCATGTTGTCCCATGATCTCGATTTTCACCGACGGCGCCTGCTCCGGCAACCCCGGCCCCGGGGGCTGGGGGGCCGTCATCGCGACGCCCGACGGGAAGGTCCTCGAGCTCGGCGGCCGCGAGGAGCCGACGACGAACAACCGCATGGAGCTCGGCGGCGTCATCGCGAGCCTGCGGGCGGTCTCCGCCATGCCCGGCGTCGCCCTGGTCCACAGCGACTCGACCTACGTCATCGAGGGCATCACGAAGTGGATCCTGGGCTGGAAGCGCCGCGGCTGGACCACCGCCGCCGGCGACCCGGTCAAGAACGAGGACCTGTGGCGGACGCTCGAGGCCCTGGTCGCCGAGCGCGGACGCGGCGGCGTGCAGTGGCGCTGGGTGAAGGGCCACGCCGGCCACGACGCCAACGAGCGCTGCGACGAGATCGCCGTCGCGCTGGCCAAGCGCCGGCCCGTCGACCTGTACGAGGGCCCGCTGCTGAGCTACCCGTACGGCTCCTTATTGCCCTCCGAGGCGAAGGCTTTGCCCTCGCGCCCCAAGGAGCGCAAGGCCGCCGACACGCGCCCCGTCTCCTACCTGAGCTACCTCGACGGCAAGCTCGAGCGCCACGCGACCTGGGGGGAGTGCGAGGCCCGCGTGAAGGGCCGCCCCGCGAAGTTCAAGAAGGTCCGCTCCGAGGAAGAGGCGGCCGAGGCGCGGAAGTCCTGGGGCCTGGATTAGCGCGGTCGCTATCGATGATCGCTATTCCCGGGAACAGCGATCATCGTTAGCAGCGCCCGCCGGCTGTTTCCGGAAACAGTTGCGGATATCCTTGAGGGTACGGTCTGACGGCAAAAAAAGAAGGGGCGGCGAGGATGATCCTCGCCGCCCCTTTTTCGTTTTCGGAGCTAGTTGGCGATGCTGTTCCCCTGTCCCTTGCGGATCACCGCGCCGGTGCTGATGCGGCTGTTGACGCGGCTGAACTCCCAGGAGGCGATGAAGATGCTCGAGCGCACGAAGTTGGCGGGCTTCGGCGCGCTTGCCGCGGATGTCAGGTCCGTGATGTTCTGGGGGCTGTTGCCCGTCAGGACGTCGATGGGCGAGCTGTGTATGACCGAGTCGACGTTCTTCTCGTTCCAGCCCCACAGCAGGCCCTTGACCTTGATGACGTCGCGCCGCACGACCCGCGCGTTGATCCGGAGGGTCTCGCCCTGGTAGAACGAGGCCCGGTCGTCGTTGATCACGAGCTCGATCCTCCCGCCGTTGTTCCGGAGGAAGGCCGAGACCTTGTCGGCCTCGGGCGCGCGCAGGACCTTGGCGCCGGCGACGAGAGTCACGCTCTCGCTGCCGCCGCGCTGGTCGTCGAGCCGCGAGGAGTAGCGGTAGGCCGCGCCGGAGAAGTCGTAGCGCGGCTGGCCCGTGCCGTCATAGGTGATGCGGATGACGTCGTTCTCCCACGGCAGGTCCTGCCCCTGCACCAGGCTCATGTCGAAGGAGACGTGGGTGGTGTAGACGCGGGGCTGGCCGTACTCGCGGGGAAGGCGGATGCAGCGCGCCTTGTAATGGTCGAAGCGCTCCTCCCAATGGGAGCCGTAGAAGCCGCCCTGCGACCAATCGTAGCGGTACACGGCCTGGTAGTAGCACTCCTTGGCCTCGCGGTACGACTGGCTGGTCAGGGAGCGGGAGTGGATCTTGTCCTGGTTGGCGGCGGTGCGGCTGATCGTCGCCGTGTCCTCGGTGCGGCCCCAGTTCGTGACGAACACGTCCCGCCAGCGGTACCAGCCGCTGTAGTAGTAGAAGGTGTCCGGGTTGCTCTGGTCCTTGTGCGGCCGGTCGTAGCCTGACGGCAGGCTGTTCCACCAGTCGTAATGGTCGAAGTCGGTGTTCCACCAGTTCGGCGCCGGCGGCGGGAACGAGCTGCGCCACACGGGAGCCGGGCGGGAGGGCGGGGTGGTCCCGCCGCCGGGGTTCTGGCCGCCGGGCTGGCTGCCGCTGCCGGGAGGCCCCGAGCGGGGCGGGTTCTGATTGCCGCTGCCGGGAGGCCCCGAGCGCGGAGGGTTCTGCTGGTCGCCGCCGCTGCCGGGAGGCCCGCCGCGGCGCGTCGTGTCCTGCTGCTGCTCGCGTCCGCCGCTGCCGGGGGGGCCGCCGGCGCTGCCGGGAGGGCCCTGCTGGACGAGGACGAACTTGGCGTTCTTGCCCGCGGCCATGTCGGCCTTGACGAGCGGCACGTCCGCGACGGCGTCACGGAGCGCGTCGCTCGAGCGGTCGCTCGAGCCCGCGCGGTCGGCCGAGCCGAGGCGCGCGGCGGCGTTGTCGAAGTCCGCGACGACGGCCTGCGCCCGGATGCGGGCCTGAGCCGCCGTCAGCTCGTCGGCCTGCGCCTGGAGCACGACCGGCGACGGCAGGACCGGCGTACCCGCCGTCCGGACCGGAGCCTCGACGACGGCGTAGCCGAGATACTTGCGCTCGGCGAGCAGGCCTTCCTCGATCGCCTTGCGGCCGGCGGGCGTCACCTCGGTGAGGACGAGGCCGTGAAGGAGGACCTCGCAGCGGACCTTCTCGGAGGTCAGCTTGCGGGCCTGCGCCTCGAGCTTCTTGCAGGCGTCGGCGGCGCTGACGGCGGGCGTTTGGGCCCGCAGCGGCGCCGCGGCCAGGACGAACAGCAGGATCGCGTTAACGGTTCTCATGGTGTCTCCTGTCTATGGGGGATCAGATCTCGAAACGGTCCTTCAGCCACTGGATGATCCAGCCGTAGGCGGTGCCGGAGTCCAGTCCGCCGTTCTGCGCGCTGCCCTTTCCGTCGGAGCCGTAGGCGGTCTGAGCGGCGCGGTCGTACGTCGCCTTGTCGATGCGGGGGGCGCCCGGCGGGAGGGGCTGGCCGTTCTTGGCGTCGCCGGGGCGGTAGTAGCGGCCGTCGTACTGCTCCCAGAGGGAGTACTGGAAGGCGGGGACGGACGACTTGTCCTGGGGAGCGGTCCAGTCGCGGACCCAGGAGAAGAACTTGCTGTCGATGAGGTGGCCCGAGTTGCTGCCCACGCCGGCGGCGGCGTCGCGCGCGGCGGCGACCAGAACCTCGAACCAGTTCCACTGCGTGTAGGTGGAGCGGTCCCCGGAGACGGCCTGGTAGTCCTTGTCGGTGGCCCACGAGCGCGACGTGCCGTTCGTCAGGTCGACGAACACGCGCGTCATGTTCATAAAGGAAGCGGCCAGCTTCTCGGCGGAGGCCGGGATGGAGGCGTACCAGGCGTTGTAGAACACCTGCTCGCGGGCGATCACCGAGGCGATGAACTCCCACGGCGCGCCGCGGTAGACGTCCTCGGAGCGGCCGTTGTAGCGGTTGAGCAGGTCGTAGGTCAGGATGATGACCGGGCGGCGGTTCTGGTCCACCGCGGCGGCGGCCATGTACTTGGCGTTCGGGTCGCTGTCGAGGAGGTAATAGCCGCCCTGATTGCGGAACTCGCTGTTGAGGGCCGCGAACACCTGGGAGCCGTTCGCGCCGTAGCGCAAGGTCGCGTCGAGCTTGCCCTGCTCGCTGCCGTACAGGCGGCGGTAGGGGCCGAAGTTCGCGTCGACGAGCCGCGCTCCGGTCTCCGTGTTGCCCGCGCCGTCGAAGCGGCGGCTGGCGTCGGACCAATCGCCGGCGGGGGACGACGGGCCTTCGGGCACGGACGCGGCCAGCGCCCGGGCGGTCATCAGGGCCTGGGGCACGGCGTCGCCGCGAGCGGCGACGGGCCGGGCCTTGGCCGCGAGAGCGGCGGGCGCGAGGGCCGCGGGCGCGAGCGCCGCGGGAACGGCGGCGTTGACGGCGGCCGGAGCCGCCGGGGCGATCAGCGCCGGAGCCGACAGGGAGAGGTTGAAGGTCAGCGCGGGAGCGCTGATCGGCGTCAGCGACGGCGCGCCGCTCATCGCCGGGGACTGCAGGCGGATCGGAGCGATGGAAGCGCCCGGAAGCGCTCCGGGCCGGGCCACGATCTGTGCGAACACGGACAGGGGGGCGAATAGAACCAGCAGCACTGCGCTCTTCATGGTCAGTCCTCCACGGCGAAGTCGACTGCGTCGCGTCAAGCGAACTTTAGTAATAGCGCGCGGACGCGCATAAGGGCCGTTGGGCCCAAGGCCGGCGTGGAATGAGGCCTAGGCGGGCGCGGGCCCTTCGTGCCGCTACGCGGCGGCGACCTGGCGCGAGCGCAGCCAGAGGAAGGCGTTGAACAGGTGGGAGCCGACCGCCGCCGCCCATACGAACCAGTCGAGGCGCCCGATCGCGGTGAGGGCGACGATGAGATAGACGTAGTCGCGGCTGGCGATGCGCTCGACGGTCAGCGCGAGAGGCCCGCGCTTCTCCTCGGGAACGCGCAGGACGAGGTACCACACCGAGAAGCCGCAGGCCAGGAACCCGGTCACGAGCAGGACGCCGGGAACGAGCCAGTCGCGGCCGGGGTGGAGGCGCGCGACGCCGATGGGCAGGGCGACGAAGGTGGCCAGGTGCGAGAAGTGGTCGGCCCAGACGTCGTAGGCCGCGCCCGCGGGGGAGGACAGGTGCTTGAGGCGGGCGATCTCCCCGTCGCAGCCGTCGAGGAGGCAGCAGAACCAGAGCACGAGCGCGCCGAGGAACTGCAGGCGCGCCGAGGGCGCCGCGAGCCACCAGGCGCCGAGCAGGCCGAGGACGAGGCCGGCGGTCGTGACGTGGTTCGGCGTGACGGGGAAAGGGAGGAGCACGCGGGAGATCGCGATCGACAAGCGGCGGGCGAACTTGGCGATGTAGCCGTCGTTGTCCTTGGCCAGGCGCGCGAACAGGACGGCGGCCGAGCGCTCCGCGGCGGCTCCGCGCGCGTCGAGGAAGGCTCCTCGCGCGGCCTCCGGGGCGGGCGCGGCCAGCGCCTTGGCGAGCACGTCCGCCGCCGGCAAGGTCCCCGCGCCGAGCTCCGCGGGCGCGCGGCGCAGCGCGGCGACGGCGAGCCCGTCGACGAGGCGGCGCGCGTCGCCCGCGCCGGCGGCCGCGGCGAGCTCCTTCAGGCCGCCCTCGTCCGGGAAGAAATCGGCGTCGAGCGCGAGCAGCGGGAGGCTCTTGTCGAGCGCGGGAGGCCCGGTCTCGTCTCCGAGGACGGGCGCGCCCGCGGCGCGGAGCTGGAACGCCCACTTGCGGAAGAAGTCGTCGCCGACTCCGGAGATCACGATGCGCGAGGGCGCGAGCTCGAGCCCGGCGCGGACCGCGGCGCGCACGGCGGACGGCAGGCCGGCCACGAGCGGGGCGTCCGCGCGGGCCGAGAGGAGCACCTGCCAGCTCACGAGCGCCTCGTCATCTCGAACAGGCTCGAGGCCTGGCTTCCCAGGAAGCCCTCGAAACGGCGGCCGTCGATCAGCGGCCGCTCGGCGAGCTCGAAATAGGCGTAGGTCCACGGCTTCTTGACGACGCGCGAGCCGGCGCGCATCTCGACGGGGACGACGACCGCCTGGGTCGAGGTCTGCCGCAGGCTGGAGCCGGGCGCGCCCTCGATCTCGGCCTTCATCGGCACGCCCGCGGCCTTCAGGGCGGCGGCGGTCGACTCGATGTCGCCGAGCGCGTCCACCGCCTGCGCGTGCACCGCGGCGGTGAAATGGTTGACCGAGTGCCCGTGCAGCAAGGTCCACGCGGCGAACTGGGACTCGCGCTCGAGCGCGGCGGCGTCGGCCCGCGACGGCGCGGGCCAGGGGCGCGCGAACTGCGCGGCCCAGCGGCGCAGGAGCTGGGCCCGCCGCTTCGCGCCGACCTTCGGGAGGTCCGACAGCCCCGCCAGGTCGGCGTCGCTCAGCCGCGGCGCGGACCGCGCCGTGGCCCGCAGGATGATCCGGCGCGCCCTCGGCGAGAGCTCCCAGGTCCGCAGCTCGGAGACGAAGAGCTTGGGGAGGCTCTCCGACGGAGGGGCGAAGTGGATCGCGGTCAGGCTCTTGTCGGGGAAGTCGTACGCGCCGGCGGCCCGGTAGCCGAGGGCCTCGAACGGGCGCGAGAGCGCGGCGATCCCCGTCCAGCGCGACTGCGCGGCGAAGGTCCGGAAGGCGACGTGGTCGTTGCGGAAGGTCCCGCCTCGGGCGAGGAGGAGGTCCTCGTAGACGCGCGCGTAGGAGACCCGCTCCCGGTACTCCTGCCACAGGCAGTCGAAGAGCCTTTCGAGGAACGCGGTCTGCGCGATGATCATCGGCCTGATTTTATCAGAAAAGGTCGCCTTGGGCGTCGACGGCGAAGTCCCGCAGCGAGGGCTCGTCGACGGAGGCGGAGCCGACGCGGGGGGATACGGGGCGCGCGGCGAGGAGCTCCGAGGGATACGGCCGCAGGAGCTCCTTGAGCCGGTCGACCGGGGTCTTCGGGTCGAGCCATTCCGCCTCGGCGTCGCGCGCGAGCATCGCGGGCATGCGGTCGTGGAAGCGGGCGACCGCCGGGTTCGGCTCGCAGGTGATCATCGCGAAGTTCCCCGGCTCCCAGAGCCCGGCGAAGGCGAACAGCTCCCCGGACTTGAGCGAGAAGTACCGCGGCGACCGGTCGGCGCCCTTCTTCGGCCACTCGTACCAGCCGTCGGCGGGGATCAGGGCGCGGCGCCACCGGAACGCCTCCCGGAAGAAGGGCTTGTCGAGCAAAGTCTCCGCGCGCGCGTTGATCTGCGGCTTGGCCTGGGGGCCCTTGGCCCAGGCCGGCAGCAGGCCCCATTTAAGGAGGGCCATGCGCCGCTCCGGGGCGGCGAACAGGACGGGGGCCTCCTGGCTCGGGGCCAGGTTGAAGCGCGGCTTGAGGCCCGGCGCGGGGTTCGCCGCGAAACGCTCCGCGAGGGCCTTCGGGTCCGCTCCGACGGCGTATCGGCTGCACATGGGCGCCCATCGTACCACACGCGGGGCGCTTCTGCTAGAATGTGGGCCTTGAGCATAGCCAAACCGTCTTTGTCGCGCCGGGCCTCCGGCGTGCTTCTGCACCCGACGTCCTTGCCCGGCGCGCGCGGCGGGACCTTGGGCGCCGAGGCCCTGGCCTTCGTCGACTTCCTCGCGGACTGCGGGCAGTCGTGGTGGCAGATGCTGCCCGTCTGCCCGCCGGACGAGATCGGCTCGCCCTACGCCTCGCCCTCGAGCTTCGCGGGAAGCCCCGCCCTGATCGACACGGATATACTCGCGGTCGAAGGTTTCCTTAAAAAGGCCGAGCTCGGCCAATCCAAGCCGAAGGCCCTGCGCGCGGCCTTCTCGTATTTCGGCCGCCGCGGCTCGCGCGAGGACAAGGATGACTTCGAGGCGTTCCGCTCCCGCGAGTCCTGGTGGCTCGCCGACCACGCGCTGTTCATGGCCCTCAAGGACGCCAACCACGGCCGCCCCTGGACGGAGTGGGACGAGCGGCTGCGCCGCCGCGACCCCGAGCGCCTGGCCGAGGCCCGCGCGAACGTCCCCGAGGAGCTGCGCTACCACGAGTTCGCGCAGTGGCTGTTCTCCCGGCAGTGGCTGGCGGTGCGCCGCCACGCGGCCGCGCGCGGAGTCTCCCTCATGGGCGACGCCCCGATCTACGTGCGCCACGACAGCGCGGACTGCTGGGCGAACCAGGAGCTCTTCTTCCTCGACGGGGCCGGCGCCCCGACGGCCGTCGCCGGCGTGCCACCCGACTATTTCTCCGCGGACGGCCAGCTGTGGGGCAACCCGCTCTACCGTTGGGAGCGTCACAAGGAGACCGGCTTCGCCTGGTGGCTGTCGCGGCTGAAGGCCTGCGCCGAGCGCTTCGACGCCCTTCGCCTCGACCACTTCATCGGCTTCCGCAACTACTGGGAGATCCCCGCCGGGGAGGAGACCGCGATCAAGGGGCGCTGGGTGACCGCGCCGGGCGACGAGCTCTTCGAGACCGTTCGGCGCGGGATCCCCGGCCTCGAGATCGTCGCCGAGGACCTCGGCGTGGCGACGCCGGCGGTGATCGCCCTGCGCGACAAGTTCGCGTTCCCGGGCATGCGCCTGGCGCAGTTCTCCTTCGGCGGCGAGGAGAATGACTGGCCCGAGAGCTGGCCGGAGAGCTGCGTCGGCTACACCGGCACGCACGACAACGACACCACCCGAGGCTGGTGGGAGGACGACGGCTCCCTCAACGCCCAGCGCTCCGCCGCCCAGGCGGAAAAGGAGCGCCGCGCCTTCCGCCGCGCCCTCGGCCGCGAGCCGGCGCTACCGTCCTGGGACATGCTGAGCCTCGTCTGGCGCTCGCCGGCGAAGACCGCGATCGTCCCGATGCCGGACCTGCTCAACTGCGGCGGCGACGCGCGGATGAACCGCCCCGGCACCGCGACCGACAACTGGCGCTGGCGCATGGACCCCGGCCAGCTGACCCCGCGCCTCGCCGGGCGCCTGGCCCTGCTCACGGGCGCCTGCGGCCGCGCCCCGGAGCTCGAATGAACGCCGGCGCGGTCGACCACCACCCGTCGGGCCTGGCCGAGCTCGACCTGCATCTCTTCAACGAGGGCACTCACGTGCGCCTCTACGACAAGCTCGGCGCGCACCTGGAGACGCACGGCGGCAAGGAAGGCGCGCGCTTCGCGGTCTGGGCCCCGAACGCCAAGAAGGTCTCCGTCATCGGCGACTTCAACGGCTGGGCCAAGACCAAGCACCCGCTCAAGCCGCGCGCCTCGTCCGGCATCTGGGAGGGCTTCATCCCGGGCGTGGGCAAGGGCGCGGTCTACAAGTACTGGGTCTCTTCTCACGTCGGCGGCCACAAGGGCGAGAAGGCCGACCCGTTCGGCTTCCGTCACGAGGAGCCGCCCCGCACCGCGTCGGTCGTCTGGGACCTCGACTATCAGTGGAACGACGCGGAGTGGATGCGCACGCGCAAGGACCGCGCCGGGCTGGCGGCGCCGCTGGCCATCTACGAGGCTCACCTCGGCTCCTGGCGCCGCGTCCCCGAGGAGGGCAACCGCTCCCTGAACTACCGGGAGGCGGCACCCCTGCTCGCCGCGCACGTCAAGAAGCTCGGCTTCACCCACGTCGAGCTGATGCCGATCATGGAGCATCCGTTCTACGGCTCCTGGGGCTATCAGACCACCGGCTACTTCGCGCCGACCTCGCGGTACGGCTCCGCCCAGGACTTCATGTTCCTCGTCGACCACCTCCATCAGGAGGGGATCGGCGTGATCCTCGACTGGGTCCCGTCTCATTTTCCCACCGACGGGCATGGGCTTCATTTTTTCGATGGGACCGCTTTATATGAACACGCCGACCCGAAGCTGGGGTTCCACCCGGACTGGAAATCGTCGATCTACAATTACGGCCGCAACGAGGTCCGGGCGTTCCTCATCTCGAACGCCCTGTTCTGGCTCGACAAGTTCCACGCCGACGGCCTGCGCGTGGACGCCGTCGCCTCGATGCTCTACCTCGACTACTCGCGCAAGGAAGGCGAGTGGATCCCCAACCGATTCGGCGGCCGCGAGAACCTCGAGGCCATCGACTTCCTGAAGAAGTTCAACGAGCAGGTCTACCTCCACCACCCCGACGCGCAGACGATCGCCGAGGAGAGCACGGCGTGGGGGGGCGTCTCCAAGCCCACGTACCTCGGCGGCCTCGGCTTCGGCCTGAAGTGGGACATGGGCTGGATGCACGACACGCTCAAGTACTTCCGCGAGAACCCGATCCACCGCAAGTACCACCAGAACGAGATCACCTTCCGCGCGATCTACCAGTTCCACGAGAACTTCGTGATGCCGCTCTCGCACGACGAGGTGGTCCACGGAAAAGGAGCCCTCCTGGAGCAGATGCCCGGCGACGACTGGCAGAAGTTCGCCAACCTGCGCCTGCTGTACGCCTGGCAGTGGGCGATGCCCGGCAAGAAGCTCCTGTTCCAGGGCGGAGAGCTGGGCCAGCGCCAGGAGTGGAGCCACGACCGCTCGCTCGACTGGCATCTCCTCGTGCATGACAGCCACAAGGGCGTCATGCGCTGGGTCGAACGCTTGAACAGGGTCTACCGTTCCGAGCCCGCGCTCCACGAGCGCGACTGCGACGAGCGCGGCTTCGAGTGGGTGGACGCCTCCGACGCCGACAACTCCGTGCTGTCGTTCCTCAGGAAGGGCGCGTCCGAGGACGAGCAGGTGCTGTGCGTGTTCAACTTCACGCCCGTGCCCCGCGGGGACTACCGCGTCGGCGTGCCCTGCGGCGGCTGGTGGGCGGAGCTCGCGGACTCCGACGCGACCGAGTTCGGCGGCTCCGGCGTCACCCTCGGCGGCGGCGTCAAAGCCGACAAGGAGCCGTGCCACGGCCGCCCGTACTCGGTGAAGCTGCACCTGCCGCCGATGGCGGCGGTCTTCCTCAAGCGCCCCGCTAAATAGCGGAAGAGCCGTGGACTATCCTCAAGAATAGCCCGTGGGCTATCCTCAAGGATAGTCGAGGCAGAACGAACTGTTTCCGGAAACAGTCGCTCCCCGATCCTCATGGTGCGAGTTCGGCCGGCCTAGAACCGCGCGGAGTAGTTCACGCCGACCTTCTCGGAGGCCATGCGGCCGTCCTTCAGGCCCCACTCGGTCTTGAACGAGAGGGGGGAGCCTCGGCGCGACAGGCTCAAGGCGGCGAGGCCGCGGCCGTCGCCGTGCTGCAGGGCGGCGCTCAGGGCGTTGCCGGTGCTGGTGTCGAAGTCCACGCGCAGGGACCCGACGTTGAAGTCGGTGCGCAGGCCCGCGACATAAAGGTAGGCGCCGCCGAGCACGCCGGCGGAGAGCATGAACTCGGGGTCCCAGTTGGCGATGTTGGAGGCGTAGGCGCCGCTGTCCTTGCCGAAGCGCTCGAGCTGGTAGCGCCGGACCAGGGCGTCGGCGACGGCGTCCGTGAGGACGGTGGCGTGCGCGCTCGCGGCCTCGCGCTGCCAGGCGGCGGTCTCGGCGGGGCCGATCGGGCCGACGGGGCGGGTCTCGATCAGGCGCCGGGACGCCTTCTCCTGACGGTAGCGCAGGCGCTCGGAGAAGACCTTGTCGGAGGTCTCGACGGGGACCGCGCTCATGCGGCGCGACAGGCGCCCGGGGAGCACGGCCGAGATCAGGTGGCCGCGCACCAGGCCGTAGACGCCGTCCGCCACGGCTTCCACTCCTCTATAGACCGGGCGGGCGGACTCGGCCCAGTCTTCGGCGCGGGCGGGAGCGGCCAGGACCAGCAGGAGGAGAGCGAGCGCCTTCATTCCTCCAAGGGTAGCCGCGGGACCGCTCCGGGTCGGGGGTCTGCGGGCTTCGGAGGGGAAGGCGTAGGGCCCGTCGAGAAATGGGCCTTTGGACCTAGCAGGAACGGCGAGGGCGCCTCGGCGCGTCATCGTGGTGTGGACCTCTCGTGGTGCGGAGTCCTCGGCAGGGTAGCCGGGACGTGTTGCGTCTTCATTGCGGCGGCGCTGATTTGATATCCTCCCCCACCATGAAATACACCCTAGTGGCCTTTTTGCTCCTGATCGCCGCCGCATCGCCGGTGCGCGCCCTCATCAAGACCAAGACCGTGGAATATAAGGACGGAGAGACGGTCCTCCAGGGCTACGCCGCCTGGGAGGACGGCTTCAAGGACGGCCGCCCCGGCATCCTCGTCGTGCACGAGTGGAAGGGGCACGGCCCGTACGCCCGCAAGCGCGCCGAGCAGCTCGCCAAGCTCGGCTTCACGGCCTTCGCCGTGGACATGTACGGCAAGGGCGTGTACGCGAAGGACCACGAGGAGGCGGGCAAGCTCGCCGGCGCCTTCTTCGGCGACCGCGCCGCGATGCGCCGGCGCGCCCTGGCCGGCCTCGAGCAGCTGCGCAAGCTGCCGTTCGTCGAGCAGAACAAGCTCGGAGCCATCGGCTACTGCTTCGGCGGCACGACCGTCCTCGAGCTCGCGCGGGCCGGGACCGACCTCAAGGGCGTCGTGAGCTTCCACGGCAACCTCACCGCCCCGATGCCCGCGGCGGAGCGCCCCAAGGCCGCCATCCTCGTGCTCCACGGCGCCGACGACTCCCACGTCAACCCGGGCGTCCCCGGGTTCATCGAGGAGATGCGCAAGGTCGGCGCCGATTGGCAGCTCGTCCAGTACGGCGGGGCGGTGCACAGCTTCACCGTCCCCGAGGCCGGGACCGACACCGCGAAGGGCATGGCCTACGACAAGGACGCCGACAAGCGCTCGTGGGAGGCGATGCGTTCCTTCTTCGACTCCCTGTTCTCCGAGAGATTCGGGAAATAGTCACCTTTCCGGTCTCTAGGCCGTTCTAGGCCCAAAGACCCCCGACGCGCGGCCTGACATGGCTTACAATAATGTCCATGAGCCAACGCCTCCTTCGCGCCGCCGTGATCGCCGTGTCCGCCGCCGCCGCCGCCGCCGCCCCGGTCCGCGCCCAGATGAAGCTGATGGCCGAGCCCGACAGCGAATGGGAGTCGGTGACGGCGCCGGGCGACCCGGGCTCCACGCCCGACACCCCGATCGGCCCGACGACGCCGGAAGGCGGCTTCTCCGCCCCCGAGCGCGTGACCTTCGGCGAGAAGATGCGCGAGCGCGTCCTCGACCAGCTCTGCCGCAACGTCAAGCTCAAGTACGACTACAACCTGCCCGGCGACTTCGGCGGCACGGGCGCCGGCTTCAAGCGCTGGCTGGCCCCGCTCCCCGACGGCCGCCTGACCATCGTCGACGAGGAGCGCCTCAGCGTCGGCTACGGCCACGGCTTCTCCAAGGTCGTCAGCGAGTCCGTCGGCGTCGCCGTCGGCCTGTGGGTCGGCGGCCGCATCGAGGGCTCCTCGATGGTCATCCGTCCGCTCGCGGGGAAGGCCACCTGCAAGGAGATCGACACCCTCGTCGACCTCCGCGATATAAAGACCATCCTGCCTTTCAAAGCGTCGCGCGTCAGCGCGATGCAGGTCGGCGAGCTGTGGCGCATGCCCTTCCGCCTGACCGTCGGCCACACCGAGTCGATCGGCGACGCTCTGGCCGAGAACCTCAACCTCTCCTTCTCCTTTAACGGCACCGAGGCCGGCGCGGCGACCCTGACCGTCTACCGCCTGTCCGAGTCCCAGCTCCGCTTCCGCTACCGCGTCGACCGCGTCGAGATCCGCACCCGCGGCGGCAGCCTCGTCCAGACCATCCCGGCGGTGGAGTTCGCCTCGCTCGGCACGAACATCCTGGCCAACCTCGTCGACCACGAGCTCGCCAAGCAGCTCCGGCGCTACACGGTCGCCTCCCTCGGCTTCTCGAACTCCCGCTCGCAGGGCAAGCGCGTCATGCTCGAGTACGTCGTCGACCCCCGCGACCCGGCCCAGGCCGAGGCCGTCGCCCAGGCCCTGCACGGCGACTTCCGGTCCCTGGCCAGGATGGGCTGGCGCATGGGCACCCAGCAGGCCACCGACGAGAGTACCGAGGCCGCCTACCTGCGCATGAAGGACGAGCACGACAAGGAGCTCGGCCCGGCGCAGTTCGCGGCGATCGACGCCTACACCCAGAAGGCCAAGTCGATCACGTTGAACCTGCCCTTCCTGACCGCGCAGAACTGGTCGAGCCTCCGGGCCGACAACACGACGACGCGCTACACCGACGAGCAGGGCCACATCCACTTCGAGCGCGCGGACAAGTCCCGCCAGTCGGAGTACTTCAACATCCCCTGGGTCGGCCCGCTGGTCAAGGACCAGGTCCAGCGCGACGTCCAGGTCGTCACCGCCGCCCGCGCCGGCGAGGAGTACGGCGCGCCGATCGTGGTGTACCTCCAGCAGCACGGCTTCCTGCGCGCGACCGAGAGCTCGGTGCGCGAGAAGGCCAAGGAGCTCAGCGAGATCATGGCCCTGGCCGGCACCCGCGGCAACGGGCCGAACCCGCGCCTGGCGGTGCCCGTCGACAAGCACTTCCCCGAGCCTCCCGCCCCCGAGCCGAGCTACGACTTCGACCGCCATTCCTCCGGGAACCAGGAGCCCGCCAACCGCAAGGGCGCCATCGCCTTCACCCTCGTCTTCAACCAGGAGGGGGTCAAGCAGCTGACGGCGGCGACCGCCGAGGACGTCATCAGGTCCTACACCGCGACCGTCGACTCGATCCCGGCCGCCAAGTGGCTCCTGGCCAACGGCGCGCTGAACCCGAAGAACGGCAAGGTCGAGTACGACTGGCGGGCGGCCCGCGAGGCGTTCCCCGACCGCGACGACACCATGCGCGGGGGCGGCGGAAACCGCAGCTACGAGGAGGGGGAGATCGAGCACATGGCCAAGGTGGCCTCGGGCCTGATCGCCGACCTCGCCTCGGCGCGCGACGCGAAGGACAACGAGTCCCGCTCGGCGGCGCTGGCCAAGGCTTTCGCCGGCCTGGGCGAGAGCGGCCTGCCGTACGACGAGGCCCTGCGCGTGTTCGTCCAGCTCGTCGACCCGATGAACCTGACCGCCGACTTCACGGCCCGGGTCGACCGGCCCAAAAAGGAGGGCGATCTCGCCCTGCACTTCGCCCTCAAGAAGGGGCGGCCCGACAACAAGCTCCTGCAGCTGGCGGGAGAAGCGAAGTCCCGCTTCGCCGAGCCCTCCATCCTGGTCGACTAGCCGATATCACGCTCATATAGGCGGGGGCGGAGGACCAAGGCGCCTCGGGGACGGGCGCGATTGGCCGCGCCCTCCGGGGTAGAGGCAACAATAACACCCACGGTTGCCACCAACCCCAAGCCCCTCGGCGCCTTGGTCCTCCGCCCCCCTCGCTATATCAGCGCGCAACGCGCGCCAGTGCGGCGCGCCCGGCGGATGGCGTCGTCTCACGCTGACGGGTGAACAGGGCGACGGCATGATGTCCCGAGGGGCGTGGGGGTCGCGCGACCGAGATGCTCATGGGTCGCGCAAGACCCGAGCGCGGCTCAATGCCGCGCGTCCCCGAGGGACATCATGCCGTCGCCCTGCTCATGTCAGGGGGAATCGGGGGAACCCAGCCGCGGGCGGGACCCTGGAAACACGAAACCCCCCGCTTTGCTCGCGGAGGGTCTTGGTCCCGACATTTCTAGTTACGGGTTCGAAAGCGACATAAAGATTATAGCATGCCTTGGACGCCTTGTCCAGTCTTAATCACGGCACGACGGCGCCGCCGACCGGCCCGGCGGCGGGAGCGAGGTCCGGGAGCAGGCGCTCGGCGGTGTCGATCTTGTGGTCCTTGGTTTCGCGGACGAGCAGGCCGCCTACGAGGAGGGTGACCAGGCAGACGGCGATGGGATAGGCGAGCCCGGCGTAGATCGCGCCGTCGCCGAGCAGGGCCTTGGCGCGCTCGGAGGTGGTCAGCGCGGTGGCGATCAGGGGCAGGAAGCCGCCGAACCAGCCGTTGCCGAGGTGGTAAGGCAAGGACATCGAGGTGTAGCGGACGTTCGTCGGGAACAGCTCCACGAGGAAGGCCGCGATCGGCCCGTACACCATCGCGACGTAGGCCATCTGCAGCGAGACGAGTAGGATGAGCATGGGGATGTTCAGGGGGGCCGAGAAGGCCTTCATGCCCATGTAAATCGGCACGTAGGTCAGGGCCGCGAGGGCGCAGCCGCCGAGCATGACCGGCTTGCGGCCGATCTTGTCCGACAAGTGCCCGAAGTAGAGGAACATGGGCGTGCCGATGAGCAGGGCCGCCGAGACGACGAGGTAGGAGACCTTCCAGTCGAGCTTGAGCGCGGTCTGCAGGAAGGTCAGCGCGTAGAACTGGCCCGTGTACCACACGACGCCCTGCCCCGCGGTCGCGCCGAACAGGGCGATGAGCACGTAGCGCAGGTTGACGGGGTTGGTGAAGCTTTCCTTCAAAGGGTTCTTCGACAGCTTGCCGTCGGCCTTCAGCTTGGAGAACAGCGGGCTTTCCTTCATCTTGACGCGGATGTACAGGCTGACGGCCAGCAGGAAGAAGCTGAACACGAAGGGGAGGCGCCAGCCGGCGAAAAGGGCGCCCTCGCCGGTCTTGAAGCCGGCTTCTCCCATGAACGCCCTCGTCGCCCCGATCACGAGCATGCTGAGGAAAAACCCTAGCGTCGCCGTGGTCTGGATGTAGGCCGTGTAGTAGCCGCGGCGGGCGTCGGGGACGTGCTCGGCGACGTAGGTCGCCGCGCCCCCGTATTCGCCTCCCAAGGCCAGGCCTTGGAGCAGGCGCAGGGAGACCAAGGCGACGGTCGCCCAGATCCCGGCCTGCTCGTAGGTGGGGAGGAAGCCGACGAGGGCGGTGGCCAGGCCCATCGTCGCCATCGTGACCAGGAAGGTGTATTTGCGGCCGACGAGGTCGCCGACGTGGCCGAACACGAGCGCTCCGAGCGGGCGCACGCCGAAGCCGGCGCCGAAGGTGGCCAGGCTCGCGAGCAGCTGCGCGGTCTCGTCGCCCGGGGGGAAGAACTTCGCGCCGAAGAACACCGCCAAGCTGCCGTAGAGGTAGAAGTCGTACCACTCGAACAACGTGCCGAGGCTCGAGGCGAGGATGACGCGGCGGAGGGTCCCTTGTTCCTGGTTCATGGGCGCTATCCTAGCAACAAGGGGCCGTTCTTTCCCGTTGCGGTTGGGTGACAAAAAAGTCGCCCCCGGCGCCGCAAGCGGCGCCGGGGGCTCTGATTCGCCTACGGCGAATCGTTCTGATCGAAGCTTTAGTTAGAGCTTGCGAACGTTCGCGGCGCGCGGGCCCTTGTCGGACTGCTGCACGTCGAACTCGACGGCCTGGTTCTCAGCCAAAGTCTTGAACCCCTCGCCCGTGATGGACGAGTGGTGGACGAACAGGTCCTTGGACCCGTCATCCGGCGTGATGAAACCGAAGCCCTTCTGATCGTTGAACCACTTCACTTTTCCCGTAGCCATTCTGTTTGCTTCCTCTTTGTTTACGTCTTGCTCACGTACGTCTGTGTGGCGAGATCATCGCTGATCTATGCGTCATTATAGCATAATTCGTCGTCGTCGTCGCGAATATTAGTAATAAAAAAGCGGGGCGGGCCCGAGGGCCCGCCCCGCTCGCGTTCAGGGAGCGATCACAGCCCTTTCCAGAGCTCCGGATCCTGGAGGGAGGCCGCCAGCACGGGCGACTTCGGGTGAGCCGCCTGCAGAGCCATGCCCTCGGATTCGACCGGGGCGCCGGCCGGCTTGTACCAGCACAGCGGGCGGAAGCCCGAGGTCTGCCCGCCGGCCGCGGTGCAGGTGCCCTTCGCCGGGTCGGCCTGGTCGACCTCGTCGGTCACCGCGCGGGAGCAGACCGAGCCCGCGAAGTAGGTGTCGAGCCGGCACTGGGTGCCCGGGTGGGCGTCGTACATCCGGGTGACGACCGCCGGATCCGGGGTGTCGAAGCGGGGGAGGACCGTCTCCCGGCGCAGGATCCGGAACAGCGTCGTCACCGACATGCCGGCCATGGAGCCGCGCACGCACGTCGCGCGGTCGGCCTCCGACTGGAAGGACGCCTCGCAGGCCTTGCGGGGGCCGGCGTCGTCGCCCTTGGGGCCGGTGAAGGAGGCGCCCTCGTCGGCGAACAGACGGCGCAGGCACTTCATGTTGGCGAAGTAGTCGGACTGGCCCTCGTTGGAGGCCCAGTCGTTCCCGCCGCCGTACTTCGGCGCGCCGCCGATGTGGTGGCCCATCTCGTGGCAGACGACGAGCGCCATGCCGTCCTGCGTGATGGACTCGTGCCGGGCCAGGCCGCCGTACATGTTGAGGATGTAGTCGTTGCCGGAGCGCTGGGCCGACGCGTTGACCGTCGCGTTGTCCCACAGGCGCCTGAGGACGAGGCGGCCGCCGCGGGCTTTGATCTCGGGGCCGTAGATCTTCTCGACCCGGTCCATCACCTGATTGAACTGCGCCTGCGAGATGCCCTTCGCCTCGAGAGAGCCGATGGGAATCTTCATGTCGTTCTGCGGCACGAACCCTTCGCACAGCTGCTTCGACGCGGGGACGGCGGACAAGGCCGCGGCGGACACGGCCGCGGCGATCACGCTCACCAGGATGCTTCGTTTCATGGACACCTCCAAGAGAGTCCATCCTGGCATAGTCCGAATCCGGGATGCAAGGGAAAATGGGCCTTTAGTCCCATATATTTAGTGGGCCCTTTGGTCCCGCCTTTGGCCCGCCGGCGTGACGCGGAGTTCACGGAGCCGTTACCGACCCGGGCCGGAGAAAATGTTACGTTCGGCGCATGCCCCGGAAGATACTGGTCGTCGACGACGACAAGGCCATCCTGTCCTTGGTGCGCAGGTACATGGCCTCCGTGGGCTACTCCGTCGTCGTCACCGACAACGGATCCGAGGGCCTGATGCTCGTGCGCGAGTCCCGCCCCGACCTGATCCTCGTGGACTCCGACATGCCCGGTCTCGACGGCCACGCGGTCTGCCGCGTGCTTAAGAAGGAAGCCGCCACGCGGTCGATCCCGGTCGTGATCATGTCGGGCGCGCGCATCGCGGACACCGACGTGCTGGCGGGCTTCGAGGGCGGCGCCGACGACTACGTGATGAAGCCCTTCTCCCTGCCCGTGCTGGCGGCGCGGCTGGAGGCGGTCCTTCGCCGCTACAAGACGAGCGGGAAGCTGGAGTTGAGGCTCAAGAAGGCGGGCATCGAGCTCGATCCCACCGGCCGCACCGTCAAGATCCGGGGCAAGGGAGTCGCCTTGACGCGCAAGGAGTTCGATCTCCTGGCGGTGCTGCTCGAGAAGGCCGGGCGGGCCCTCAGCGTTCCTTACCTGCTCGAGACGGTCTGGGGCTATGATCCGGCCGATTACAACGACCCCGGCACCGTCGAGGTCCACATCTACCACCTGCGCAAGAAGCTCGGCCCGAGGCTCGCCAAGCGCATCCTGAACCTCACCGGCCACGGCTACAAGTTCGAGGCGTAGCCTCCGCCGCCGTCTTAAGCCCGAGTTAAGCGCGTGATAAAGTCCCCGCCAGCCCCGCCCGATATCCTCATGACCAGATCATGGCCGACCAACTCGACGCGTCGTCCTCCGCGGTGGACCCCAACGCCCTGCAGTACCAGGAGATCGTGTTCTCTCTCGCGATGGGCGTGGTGGCCATGCTCGGCCGGGATAATCCCCTGGTCCGCTACCCGGACATCCTCTGGGCCTTCGCGGCCATGCTCGCCTTCAACCTCGGCTACCACCGCCTGCTCCGCGCCCGCGGCGGGACGGCGGCGCCGCTGGTCTCGATGGCGGTCAACGTGGCGCTGTGCTCCCTCGTCCTCGGCCTTTCCGGCGGCGCGCAGTCGAGTTTCTGGCCCTTGTATCTCCTGCCGATCTTCACCGCGTGCCTGCATCTCGACCGCCGCCACGTGCTGGGCGCCTGCGCCGCGGCGGCGGGGTTCCTGGCCTTCTTCTACCTGGAGGCGTTCTGGGAGAGCCGGGAGTGGGAGGCGTGCGAGTTCATCATCAAGCTCGGCGTGCTGGGATTCGCCGCGGCCGTGACGTCGCGCATCTCCTTCAAGGAGCGCGTCCAGCGCCTCGATCTCGCCGGAGCCCGCGCGCGCGTCGAGGCGATGGACCGGACTCTCGCGCAGTCCCAGAAGATGGAGGCGGTCGGCCGGCTCGCGGGAGGCATCGCCCACGATTTCAACAATATCCTCACGGCCATCAAGGGCTACAGCGTGTTCCTCAGGGAGTCCGCCAAGGCGGACGACGCGATGCGCCAGGACGCGGAGGAGATCGAGAAAGCGGCGGACCGCGCGGCGGCGCTCACGCACCAGCTCCTGGCCTTCAGCCGCAAGCAGGTGCTCAAGCCCGAGATACTGGACGTCAACGAGACGATCGTGGAGATCGAGAGCATGATGCGCCGCCTCATCCGCGAGGACATCGAGCTCGTCACGCGCCTGGAGTCCGGTTTGGGACGGATCATGGCGGACCCGGGCCAGGTGTCGCAGGTGTTCATGAACCTGATCGTCAACGCCCGCGACGCCATGCCCGGCGGAGGGAGGATCGTCATCGAGACGGGCGACGTCCCGGCCGACGACAGCCCGCTCGGGGCCCGGGCGGTCATGATCTCGGTGAGCGACGGCGGCATCGGCATGGAAGCCGAGACGCTCGCGCGCGCGTTCGAGCCGTTCTTCACGACCAAGGAGAAGGGGAAGGGGACGGGCCTGGGGCTCTCGACGGTCTACGGCATCGTCAGCCAAAGCGGGGGGCACATCGCGGTCGACAGCGCCCTGGGCCGCGGGACGAGGTTCCGGATCCATTTCCCCCGCCTCCCGGACGGCGCCGTGAACGCGGCGTCGGACGCCCCGCAGGGCGCGGGGAGGACCGCCGGCTCCGAGACCGTCCTGGTCGTGGAGGACGAGGCGTCCGTCCGGAAGCTGATCTGCCGGACTTTGCTCGAACAGGGCTACGAGGTCCTGGCCGCGGCCGACGGAGAGGCGGCGCTGCGGCTGCTCCAGGGACGCCCCGGCCGCGTCGACGTCGTCCTCACCGACATCATCATGCCCGGGATGAGCGGGAGAGACCTTTTCGAGCGCGTCGCGGCGCTGAGACCGGAGACCCGCGTCCTCTACATGTCGGGCTACACGGACGACGAGACCGCCCGGCACGGCGTCCTGTCGCCCGGGACCCCGTTCCTCCAGAAGCCGTTCTCGCCGCGCGCGCTCACGGAGAAGATCCGGGAGATACTGGCTCCCGCGCCCTCCCGGGCCCCGGCCTAACCCCGCGCTCGCTTGCGGGCGGCCGCCTTCTCGAGCGTCGTCCGCAGCGACATCACCTCGTACGGCTTGGCCAGGTAATCGAAGGCGCCGAGCTCCTTGGCGCGCGCGGCCGTCTCGTCGGTCGGAAAGCCGGTGACCATGACGATCTCGAGCGCGGGGCGCTCCCGCTTGAGGGTCTCGAGGACCGCCATGCCGTCCAGGCCGGGCATCATGACGTCGCAGATCGCGACGTCGAAGTCCGCGGCGCGCGCCGCCTCGAGGCCTTTCTCCCCGTCCTCGGCGACGGCGACCCCGAAGCGAATCCGCCGCAAGGTGTAGGACAGCATGTCGCGCAGGCCCTTCTCGTCGTCGATGACGAGCACCCGGACCGGCGCGTTCTGGTCGTTCACGCTCTTTAGGATAGCAGAGTACGAGCGCGCGCGCAGGGGGCAAAGACGTCGAGGCGCCGGTTTAAGCGCCTATTAAGGGCAGGATAAGAGCGGGCGAATCTCCGGCCGCTACTCTGTCCGCATGGATCAACCCAAACCCAAGATACTCGTGATCGACGATGAGAAGGGCCTGCGCGACATGCTCGTTTACGGCCTGAGCGGACGAGGCTACGCCGTGACGACGGCGGCCAACGGGAAGGAGGCCGTCGCGAAGGCGAAGCAGGACGCCTTCGACCTCGCGCTGTGCGACCTGATGATGCCCGAGATGGGGGGGATCGAGACCTTGAAGGCGCTGAAGGAGACGCTCCCGCACATCGAGGTCGTGATGGTCACCGGCTACGCGACGCTCGAGAACGCGGTGGAGTCGATGAAGCTGGGCGCCTACGACTACGTGGCCAAGCCGTACGAGCTGGACCAGCTGTGCGACCTCCTGGAAAAGGCCCTGGAGCGCGGACGCCTCAGGGCGAAGGTCGGGAAGCTCGAGCATCTCAACCGCCTCAAGTCCGAGTTCCTGGCCAACATGAGCCACGAGCTGCGCACGCCGTTGAACGCGATCGTCGGCTACTCGTCCTTGATCCTCGACGAGATATACGGCGAGGTCCCTCCCGCCCAGGCTCAGGCGCTGAACCGCGTCCTCATCAACTCGAAGAACCTGCTCGCGCTGATCAACAACATCCTCGACTTCTCGAAGCTCAACGCGGGCATGATGCCGACGCATATAGAGGAGTTCGACCTGTGCGGCCTCGTGGCCGAGGTCGCGGACACGATGCAGTGCCTGGCCGACGAGAAGGGCCTGGCGTTGAAGGTGGAGTCGGACGGGCTCCTGCTGATCCGCAGCGACAAGACCAAGATCAAGCAGGTCCTGATCAACCTGACGGGGAACGCGGTCAAGTTCACGTCCGCGGGCGGCGTGACTCTGCGCGCGCGGAGGCGGCCCGACGGCGGCGGCGTCCTGCTGTCCGTTCGGGACACCGGCCCCGGGATCGAGGCCAAGGACGTCGCGGCGATCTTCGAGGACTTCAAGCAGCTCGACGGCGCCGCCACGCGCAAGTTCGGGGGGACCGGCCTCGGGCTGTCGATCACGAAGAAGCTCGTGGAGCTCCTCGGCGGGACGATCACGGTGGAAAGCGAGCCCGGACGCGGCGCGGACTTCATCGTGAGCATGGAGCAGGCGGTCGCTCCCCAGGACTCGCTGACCGCCGTCCCGTTCGCGGTCGGCGCGAAGAAGGTCCTCCTCGCCATCGACGACGATCCCGAGGTCCTCCGGCTCCTGCGCGACAGCCTGACCGGCACGGGCTACGCTCTGGTGGGCGCGACGTCGGGAGAGGAGGGGCTGGCCCTCGCCCGCAAGCTGAAGCCGTTCGTCATCACGCTCGACATCATGATGCCTCATCGCGACGGCTGGTCGGTGCTCCAGTCGCTGAAGAGCGATCCGGAGCTGCGCTCGATCCCGGTCATCATCCTCTCGATCATGGAGAACAGGGCGTTGGGCTTCTCCCTCGGCATCGCCGACTACATCGTCAAGCCGTTCGAGAGGCGGACCCTGCTCGAGAAGCTCGCGGGGTTGGAGCTCGTGAGGGGGAAGCGCGTCCTCGTCGTCGACGACGACGAGGGCATACGCGAGTTGATCCAGCTCGGCCTCGCGGGCGAGGGCTACAGCGTGGAATCGGCCCCGACCGGCGCCGCCGCGCTCTCCGCGCTCGCCGCGAAGCCTCCGCCCGACGTCCTCTTCCTCGACCTGAACCTCCCCGACATGAACGGCTTCGAGATCCTCGGCAAGCTCGAGAAGAACAGCGAGTTCAGGGCCATGCGGGTGTTCATCCTGACCGGGCGCAATCTCGACCCCGAGCAGCTGGCCGAGCTCGAGCGCAAGGCGGTCAAGGTGATCGAGAAGGGCTCGGTCAGCCTCACGGCCATCCTCGAGACGCTCAAGGAGAAGCTCCAGGCCCTGGCGGTGGCGAAATGACCCCGCGCACGATACTGGTCGCGGACGACGAGCCCGACAACCGCGCCATCATGGCCGCCGCGCTGGCCGCCTCGGGCTACAAGGTCTGCGAGGCGTCCGACGGCGACGAGGCCGTCGAGCTCGCCCTCCGGGAGCGTCCGGACCTGATCCTGCTCGACATGGCGATGCCCGGCGTGAGCGGCTGGGACGCGATCCGCCGCATCAAGGCCATGCCCCAGACCCGGGACATCCCCGTGTTCGCGTTCACGGCCTACGCGCTGGCCGGCGACGAGCTCAAGGCGAAGGAGGCGGGCTGCGACGGCTACGTCTCGAAACCGTGCGTCCCCAAGGACGTCGTCGAGAAGATCCGCGGCAAGGTGGGCCGCTGACATGCGCGTCGACGCGCGCTGCGCCGACGAATGGCTGATCCGCCTCCTGACGGCGAAAGGCCTCCTGGGCGCGGACGCCTGGGACGGCGCCGGGCCGGGGGCCTCGCCGTACGCGTCGCAGGAGCTCGTGCGGCGGGGGACGATCACGAAAGGACGGCTGGCCGAGGCGGTCGAGGGCCAGTACGGGCTGCGCTTCGCGGAGCCCGATCGCGCCTCCCTGGACAAGATGGCGCTCGCGCTCGTGCCGGAGCGCCTGTGCCAGAGGCACATGATGGTGCCGCTCGCCCTCGTCGGCGAGACCATCGAGATGCTCATGGCCAACCCGCTCGACACGGCCGCTTTGGACGAGGTCTCGGCGCTGTCCGGCCGCCGCGCGACGGCGGCCTACGGCTTGCCCGACAAGATCGAGGAGCTGATCTCCGCCGGCTACGGCTCCGACGCCGCGATCTTCGACCTCCTGAAGCGGCTCCCCGACGAGGCGTCGGTCGAGTGCCTGGAGGACGACTCGGAGGAGCTGGAGGCGGCGCCGACCTCGGTCGCGCTCCCGGTCATCCGCCTCGCGAACCTGCTGATCGCCCAGGCGGTGCGCATGAAGGCGTCGGACATCCACATCGAGCACGAGGAGAGCGTCACCTTGGTCCGCTACCGGATCGACGGCGACCTCCGCAGCATGATGAGGATACCCAAGTCGATCGGCGAGGGGCCGCTGGTCTCGCGCATCAAGATCATGGCCAGCCTGGACGTCGCCGACCGGCGCCGGCCGCAGGACGGGCGCGCGAAGCTCAAGGTCGGGCTCGAGGAGGTCGGCCTGCGCGTGTCGACGATCCCGACCTCTTTCGGGGAGAAGGCCGTGCTGCGCGTCCTCGACAAGCGCGCGGCCGAGATGCCCCTCGAGTCGTTGGGCCTCCGGCCGGACCTCCTGGCGCGCCTGACGGCCGTGGCCGGCTCGGACTCGGGCATGCTCCTGATCACGGGGCCGACGGGCTCGGGCAAGACGACGACGCTCTACTCGCTGCTCCACCGCCTGAAGTCCGAGGACATCAACATCGTGACGGTCGAGGACCCGATCGAGTACCGTCTCGCGGGCATCAGCCAGGTCCAGGTCAACGAGAAGGCCGGGATGACGTTCGCCTCGGCGCTGCGCTCCGTCCTGCGCCAGGATCCCGACGTCGTCCTGGTCGGCGAGATCCGCGACCGCGAGACGGCCGACATCGCGTTCCAGGCCGCCCTGACCGGCCATATGGTGTTCTCGACCCTGCACACGAACGACGCCGTCGCGACGGTCAGCCGACTGCTGGACATGGGAGTCGAGCGCTTCAAGATGGCGCCGGCGCTCATCGGCGTCGTCGCGCAGCGTCTCGTCCGCCGCGTTTGCGCCGATTGCCGCGTCGAGCTCCCGGTCGAGCCGGCCCTCGCGGCCAGGCTGCGCGCGGCGGGACTTCCGGAGAGGCGTTATAAGGGGAAAGGCTGCGAGCGCTGCTCGTTCACGGGCCTGCGAGGCCGCGTCGCCCTGACGGAGCTGCTGGATCTGCGCGATCCGGCGGCGCGCCTGGCGCTCAACGCCGCCCCGGGCGGACGCGGCCTGCGCGAGGAAGCGCTGGCGTCCGGCTGGCTGACGACCTTGTCCGACGACGCCCTCTGGCACGTCTCGCGGGGCGACGTCGCGCTCGAGGAGGGAGCCTTCTACTTCGAGCCGCGGATGACGGCGCCGGCGAAGCCGGCCGAGCCCGCGAAGACCCGCAAGCGGGTGCTCGTCGTCGACGACGTCGCCGACAACCGCGCGGTGATCTCCGCCGCGCTCGGGCCTGACGGCTACGAGCTCGTCGAGGCGGACGGAGGCGCTTCGGCCCTCGCGGAGATCGCGCGGGCCAAGCCCGACCTCGTGCTCCTCGACCTGATGATGCCCGAGGTCGACGGCTTCGCGGTCGTCAAGAAGCTCCGCGGGGAGATGGGACTGGGCGGGCTGCCGGTCATGGTCGTCACGGCGATGAGCGAGGCCGAGTCGCAGGCGCTGGCGCTCGAGGTCGGCGCCGACGACTACATGACCAAGCCGTTCAGCCCGAAGGTCCTTCGCGCCCGCGTGAAGGCGCAGTTCCGCCGCGGCGAGTATGTGTAAAACGAGATGATATAGATTACAATATAGCAAGCAGCGTGAAACGAGCCCTCACAGCCTTCTTGATCGCGGCCCACGCGGCCGTCCCCGCGCGCGCCGTCAACGACCCGTTCGGGCTCTTCGAGGAGGAGTCCCGCGTCGTGACCGCCTCCCGGCGGCCCGAGGCCGTCCGCGAGGCTCCGGTCGCCGTGGAGATCGTCACGGCCGATGATATCCGCGACTCCGGGGCGGTGAACCTTTGGGACTACATGCGCTTCCGCGCGGGCATGAACGTCGTGGACGGCCGCTCGGGGGAGGGCAACCGCGCGCTCGTGTCCATCCGGGGCTTCCCGGCCGAGTTCGTCGACAACATGCTCGTGCTGCTCGACGGGCGCAGCGTCTACACCGGCCTCTCGGGCGGCGCGGTCTGGGAGGCGCTCCCCGTCCAGGCCCAGGACATCGAGCGCATCGAGATCATCCGCGGGCCCAACGCGGCGCTGTACGGCTCGAACGCCGGCCTCGGCGTCGTCAACATCATCACGCGCAGGCCCGCCGCGCGACGGACCCTCTCGGGAGAGGCCCTCGGCGGCAACGAAGGGCTGCACCGCGAGCAGGCGTCCTACGAGGACGGCGGAAAAGCGGGAGCCTACCGCCTGAGCCTCGCCCACAAGGAGCAGCGCGGCTACCCGACGACCGCGGGCGCCGTCGGGCAGGATTATCTCTACTCCAACAAGGGCAGCGCTCGCGCGCTCTGGACCCCGACGGACCGCACCACGCTGGAGCTCATGGCCGGCGGCTCGTGGGACAACCTCGGCGTCATCGACCCCGACCTGCCCTCGGCGCGCTTTCGCCACCACTTCGAGATGCTGAAGCACTCCTACGACCCCGATCCGGACTCCTCGGTCCAGACCATGATCTCGCGCCGCCACGACCTGCGGACCTACGTCCCGTCCTCGGGGAGTCTCCTCACCGTGCGCGAGTACCAGTACGACGCGGAGGTCTCGCACCGGCTCGACTGGATGGACGGCCGCCAGCACACGGTGTACGGCGGCAGCTTCCGCTACACCGGGATCGAGTCGACGCGGCTGTTCTCCGGCCATCCGTACCAGAAGAACGCCATCCAGCGCGGCTTCGCGAGCCAGACCTCGAGCGTCCTGCCCCGCCTGAACCTGATCGGCGCCCTGTCCGTCGAGCACTCGGACACCGGCGGCGTCGAGCCGGCGTATCAATTCGCCGCGGTCGCCACCCCCTGGCACAACCATACCTTCCGCGCCTCCTACGGCCTGGCCCCGACGATCCCGACGCTGTACAACAAGGCCGCGCGCCAGCAGTCCTCCGCGAGCCTCCTTCTGGTCGGCAACCCCGGGATCAGGCCGCAGCGTCTGCGCTCCCACGAGGTCAGCTACCAGGGCCTCCTGCTCGACAAGCGCATGCAGGTGGAGGCGAACCTCTTCTACCTGCGCATCGACCGGCTCGGACGGACCGTCACCCAGAGCTTCAATTTTCCGCTGCTGACCTTGTCCTTCGCCGACGACAACAAGGCCATCGCGCGAGGCGTCGAGGCCAAGTGGAGCTGGCGGTGGGACGCGCGGCGCTCCGTCTACGCCAACTACACTTATGAGAGCCTCTCCGACGCGAAGGCGGTCGTCAACGTCGCCAAGGGCACCCCGCCGCACAAGGTGAACCTCGGCGGGCTGGCGGCGCTCGGGCGCGGGTTCTCTCTCGGCCTCAACGCGGGCTACCAGGACGGCCACACGCTGTACGCGCGGACCACGAACCAGACCTTGGACATCCCGGCGTACTGGCGCGTGGACGCGAAGCTGGCCTATCGCCCCAGGCCGGATTGGGAGCTCTTCGCCGCCTGCCAGAACCTCGCGCGGGCCCGGCACGTCGAGTTCGCCGACGGGCTGGTCGTGCCGAGGACCTATCAGGCCGGGGTCAGCGTGCGGTTGGCGCGCTGAGCGCGCATAAGCTTCATTTAAGCCGGCACTAAGCTCGGGCGGCGCTCCGACGCCGTACACTCCCTACGTGATGGAAAGAGCCTTGAAGCGCGTTCTGATCGCGGCGCTCGTCGCGGCCCCGTCGGGCGCGGCGCGCGCCGAAGACGACGCCTTCCGGCTCTTCGAGGAGGAGGCGCAGGCGATCCGGATAGCCTCCACCAAGCCGGAGACGGTGTTCAACAGCGTGTCCAACGTCACGGTCATCGACCGGAGGCTGATCGAGACGTACAACTACGAGACCGTGGCCGACGCCCTTCAGAGCGTGGCCGGGGTCATGGTCTGGCGGACGTATGCGATGCAGCACGTTCCCACTTTCCGAGGCGCCCTTCAGGAGCACTACGCCAACAAGGTGCTCGTGACCATCGACGGCGTGCCGGCGTGGAACGCCGTGACCGGCGAGGGGGACATCGACCGGGTCGGGATCGACTCCGTGGAGCGCATCGAGGTGCTCCGAGGCCCGGCGTCCGTGCTCTACGGCTCCAACGCGCTGACGGGGGTCGTCAACATCGTCCTGCGCCGGCCGGAAAAAGGCGCCAGCCTCGCCGCGGCCGCAGCCGGGATCGGCAGCGGGCACGGAGGCCTCGCGGGCTCGGTCGAGGTCTCCCGGGCCGCGGGCGTCTACGCGCGCGCGAAGGAGGACGCCTTCTTGTTCTTGTCGGCGGACCATTCGAGCCGGCGAAGCCCGAGCCTCTCGTTCTCGGACGACACGCGGACGGTCTTCGAGCTCAACGAGTACTTCAGCGTGCGCAACGTCAACGCGCGCTGGCAAAACGGCGGGCACAGCCTCCTGGCGAACGTGTCCAACAGCGTCCAGGACTACGGCGGCAACGCCGTCTCGCTGGCGAGCGGCGCGGGCAAGCCGCATGACAAGGAGATGGAGCTCGTGAGCTATTCCTACTCCTTCGGCCCGAGCCTGTCGGACTTGAAGTACTCCGGGACCGTCGACCGGCAGCGGCGGCAGATCCCGAGGGACGCCGCGGACTCCCTTCGCTCGGACATCCTGGGCACGCGGTACGTCAACGCTCTGAGCGCCGCGGCCGACCTCCCCGGCCCGTTCAGCCTGGAGTTCGGCGGCAGCCACGAATACCGCGTGGCCGAGCGCTACAACAACTTCGTCAGCAGTTCCCAGGCCGTGGTCGCCGACAACAAGATGGACGACCGCGTCGTCTGGGAGGGCTCGATCTTCGGCCAGCTCGGCTACGACCGTGGTCCCTGGAAGCTCCTGCTCGGCACGCGCTTCACCCACAACGCGGCCTTCGGCGACGACGTGTCCTCGCGCCTCTCCGCGGTGTACATGGTCGACGAGCGCAACAGCCTGAAGTTCATGGCCGGCCAGTCGTTCGGCGCGCCCACGCCCTTCGAGCTCTATTTCCAAAACTCCCCGGTGACCGTCCTGGGCAATCCCGCTCTGCGGCCGGAGAAGACCTCCTCCGTAGAGCTGTCCTATCTGACCTCCTGGGAAAGGCTTTTCGGGCAGGCGACGGTCTACTACGTGGACTACATCAACACCATCGTCCGCAGCCGAGGCGACTTCACCCGGGACGGCCAGACTTTCGCCAACGCGAACTTCTACGACAACGCCCGGAGGTACAACGCCGAGGGCGCCGAGCTGGAGGCGCGCTACGCGGCCCGGCGGTTCGGCGCCTTCGCGGCCTTCAATTACATCCACGGCGGGCGCGGCGACTCGAACGACGTCCCGGCGCCGGGAGTCTTCGGCCTCTCCGGCGGCCAGTCCTCGAACTTCAAGTTCGTCCCTCGCTATACGCTTTCCACGGGCGTGTCGGGGAACGTCCCGGGTCCCGCTGGCGTCGGGGAGCTCTTCTGCAGCCTCGTGGCCTACCATTACTCGAGCATGGAGACCCTTCGGACGCGCCTTCCCGCGCAGGCCTGGGCGGACGTGAGCGTGGGCTTCAAGAAGGACTCCTTCCGGCACGCCTTGGCGGTCCGCAACGCGGCCGGCGGGACGATCGTCGTGCCCGAGTACGTGCGGCAGCGCACGCTCGAATCCATGCCGCTCGTCAGCGGGCGCCGGATCGACTACACCGTGAGCTATAAATTTTGAACTCGCGACGACGAATGAAGATCGACGGACTGCTGCTCGCGCTGCTCCTCGCGGCCTCGGCCCGGGGGGCGCGCGCGCAGGAG
The DNA here is from genome assembly GCA_016182905.1 of Elusimicrobiota bacterium. NCBI lineage: Bacteria > Pseudomonadati > Elusimicrobiota > Elusimicrobiota bacterium. Next base: position 10,347 of record JACPFR010000004.1, on the reverse strand, counting down.
GTCGTGGCCGTCCTGGCTTCGAGCCAGCGCGCCCAGCAGGAGACCTTCGACGGCTTCCAGGCCGCCTTCGGGAAGCCGGTGCCCGTCCTGCCGATGGGCGCGGCGCTCCCGGCCGCCGCCAAGGTCGTCCTCGCGTTCGGGGGGAAGGCGGCCATGCAGCGCTATCCCGACCGCGTGACCGTCGTCTACGCGGTCGCTCCGGGCGCGCTCATCGCTCGCGGGTCCCACGATGGCCCGTCGATCAAGATCATGATGGAGCCGGAGGCCGCGGCTCTGCTGGAAAGGCTGAAGTCGCTCCAGCCCGGGCTCAAGCGGCTGGCCGTGCTCTGGACCAGTGCGCCGCACGTCGGGAGCGCGGCGCGGCTGGTCAAAGCGGGCGCGGCTCGCGGCGTCGCGGTGACCGCGGAGAGGCTGGAGGACGGGGACGCCCTTCCGAGCCGGCTGCGCGCCCTCAAGAGCGGGATCGACGCGATCTGGCTCCCGCCGGATCCCCTCCTCATCAACGCGAGGAACTTCGAGATACTCAAGCGTTTCTCCTACGACAACGACGTCCCGTTTTACGTCCCGACCGAGGGCCTCGCGGAGCAAGGCGCGACCGCGGCGGTGTCGGTGAGCTACAAGGAGATGGGACGCATGATGGCCGAGGCGGCCAAGAGCGCCCAGAAGGGCCGCGCCTCGCCGGCCGAGCTCTATACGGGCTTGGTGCGCGTCGCCGTCAACCGCGCCGCGGCGGCGGAGGCGGGTCTCACCGTCCCCGCGAAGGCGATCGGAGCGGCGAACCTGGTGCTGCCATGAGCCTGTACACGAAGGTGCTCCTCGGCGTCGCTCTCGCCGCCTTATTCGCGGGCGAGGGCGTCGTTGTCTACTCCCGCAAGGCCGTTCACTCCGCCCTCCTCTCCCAGATCCGGGAGCACGGCGAGCAGGAGGCGGAGGCGGTCACCCGCGCTCTGGCGCCCACCATGACCGAGGCCGACGAGAAGCGCCTCCTGCCGATCCTTACCGGCTACCTCCGCGTCAGCGGCGGGGCCTACGCGGCCGCGCTCGACAACGCCGGGCGCGTCGTCGCTCACAGCAACGTCGCCGAGGTCGGCGAGGTCTACGGCGACTCCGAGACCGGGGCGGCCCTGCGGAGCGAGCGGAGCCGCTCCTTCGAGAAGGCGATCGGCGGGCGCCCTATGCTCGTGATGACGTTCCCGGTCTTCGGCGAGACGGAGCGGGACCCGGACGAGGAGTTCCTCCTCTCGGGCTCGGACGGAGGGCTGAAGGGCCCGCGCGTCGGGCTGCTTCTCGTCGGCCTTCCCCTCGACGCGGCGGTCGAGACGGAGCGCCGGATCGGCGCGGGGATCCATCGCCTGGTCCTGGTCCTCGGGGGGGTCTCGGCGCTCCTCCTTTTCTTCTTCCTGCGGCGGCTCCTGGCGCCGATCGCGCTGCTCGCGACCGCGACCTCGAAGATCCGCGGCGGAGACTACGGAGGCAGCGTCCCCGTGACGACGGGCGACGAGATCGGGGAGCTGGCGCGGAGCTTCAACGAGATGAGCCTCGAGCTCGGGCGCGCGACGGTCTCCAAGGGCTTCTTCAACGACATCCTCGACAGCATCCGGGACTGCGTCGTCGTGACCGACGCGGCGGGCGCGATCGTGCTCGTGAACCCCGCCGCGATCGAGCTCCTCGGCTGGCCCAAGGAGTCCCTGCTCGGGCGGCCCGGCGCGGACCTGCTCGACGGAGACGAGGCCTCGTTCACGACGGCCGCCAAGAACGCGGCCGCGCGCTTCAAGACCAAGTCCGGAGAGAAGGTCTCGATCCTGTTCTCCTCGTCCGCGATCAAGGCCGCGGACGGCAGGATCACGGGCTACATCGGCGCCGCCAAGGACGTCAGCGACCTGCGCAAGCTGGAGGCGCGCATGCACCAGTCCGAGAAGCTGTCCGCGGTCGGCCAGCTCGCGGCCGGCGTGGCGCACGAGATCAACAACCCCCTCGGGGTGATCCTGGGCTTCGCGCAGGGCCTGGCTCGCCAGCTGGCTCCGGAGGACGAGCTCGAGCTGCCGATCAAGTCGATCGAGCGCGAGGCCCTGCGCTGCAAGGCCCTCGTGCAGAACCTCCTGACGTTCGCGCGCACCTCCCAGGTGGAGCGCGCCCCGACGGACGTCAACGAGGCCGTCGAGCAGTCGCTGGCCTTGATCCGGACCCAGGCGAAGCTCAGCCGCGTCGTCCTGTCGACGGAGATCGCCAAGGACCTGCCCCCGGTCCTGGGCAACAAGAACCAGCTCGAGCAGGTGATCATGAACCTGGCGAAGAACGCCATCGACGCGATGCCGAACGGCGGCAATCTGACCCTGTCCACGGAGCTGCTCGAGCGGCCGCCGCACTCCTGGATCCTCCTGCGCTTCGTCGACGACGGCACGGGGATCCCGGCCGCGGCGCTGCCGAGGATATTCGATCCCTTCTTCACGACCAAGCCGATCGGGCAGGGCACCGGGCTCGGGCTGAGCCTCGTCAGCGAGATCGTGCAGAAGCACTCGGGCGAGATCTCGGTGGAGAGCCGTCCCGGAAGGACGGAGTTCACCGTCAAGCTGCCCGTGCGCACGGGGCAGGAGCTCGAAAGAGAGCTCGCGCAGCGCCGCCGGGAGAAGAGCGCCGAGCGCGCGCTCGATCCGGCGGCCAAGGGGAGCATATCCCATGGGTGAATCGAGGAAGGTCGTTCTCATCGTGGACGACGAGGCGGGCATGCGCGACATGCTCCGCTGGACCTTCGGCGGATCCGAGTTCGTCGTCGTCGTGGCGCGCGACGGCCGGGAGGCCGCGGAGCTCCTCTCGGAGGGAGGCATCGACCTCGTGGTCACGGATGTCACGATGCCGCGCCAGGGAGGCTACGACGTCCTGGAGGCCGCCGCCGGGACGCGGCCGCGGACGCCGGCGATCGTGATGACCGGCTTCGGGACGGTCGAGATGGCCGTTCTCGCCATGCGGCGGGGGGCGGTCGATTTCCTCCTCAAGCCGTTCGACGTCCGCCTCCTCGCCGCGCGCATACGAGAGACGCTCACGGAGGAGGCGCGTCGAGGATCTGTCGCACCTTCACGAGCAGATCCGCGGCGGTGAACGGCTTGGAGATGAAATGGCCGCTCGAGGCGGAGGATTCCTCTGTCTTTTCCTCGGCGTAGCCCGAGGTGAACAGCAGCCTGCAGCCGGGGCGGGCCGCCTTCAGCCGGCGCGCGAGCTCCGGGCCGCTCATCGCCGTCATGACGACGTCGGTCACGATCAAGTCGAGGGGCTTCCCGGGGTCGCCGTAGAGGCGCAGGGCCTCCTCGCCGCCGCGGGCCACGACGACCGCGTAGCCGTGGCTCTCCAGGATGCGGCGCGCGATGAGCGCGACCGCCGCGTCGTCGTCGACCACGAGGACGGTCTCGTCGCCGCGCAGCGACCCCGGCGCGGGAGGCCTGAGGACCTGCTCGGCCGCGCCTTCGACGGCGGGAAGGTAGACCCGAAAGACGGCGCCGGCGCCGGGCCGGCTGTCGACCTCGATGAAGCCGTTCGACTGCTTGACGATGCCGTAAACCGTGGCCAGGCCCAGGCCCGTGCCCTTGCTCTTCGTGGTGAAGAACGGCTCGAAGAGCCTCGAGAGCGTCCCGGCGTCCATGCCCGCGCCGGAGTCCCGGACGGACAGCCTCACGAAGCGGCCCGGGCGGACGTCGGGCTGCGCCGATAGGGCCGTTTCGTCGAGCTCTACGTTGGCCGTGTCCAGGACGATCGTCCCGCCCTGGGGCATCGCGTCGCGGGCGTTGACGACGAGGTTGAGGATGACCTGCCCGATCTGGTCGACGTCGACGCGCACGTGAGCGAGGTCCCCGGCCGGGACGATGGTCAGCTTGATGTCCTCGCCGATGATGCGCTGGAGCATCCGGTCGAGCTCCGCGAGGACGCGGTTGAGGTCCAGGACCTTGGGCGCGAAGACCTGGCGCCGGCTGAAGGTCAGGAGGCCGGTGATGGCCGTCAGGATGTTGTTGAAGTCGTGGGCCACGCCGCCGGACAGCCGGCCCAGGGCCTCCATCTTCTGCGACTGCAGGAGCTTCGCCTGGCTCTCGCGAAGGGCCGCCTCGGCCTTGAGCCGCTCCTCCCGCTCGCGCCGCTCCCGCAGCGCCCGGTTCAGCACGAGTTCGAGCCGCTCGAGATGGTTCTTGAGCACATAGTCCGTGGCGCCGCGCTTGAGCGCCTCGACCGCCGCATCCTCTCCGATCGTCCCTGAGACCAGGATGAACGGGATGTCCGGCGTCTTTTCCCGGACGAGAGCCAGGGCGGAGAGCCCGTCGAAGACGGGAAGCTTGTAGTCCGAGAGGACGAGGTGGGGGGAGAAGTTCTCGAGCGCCTCGATGAACTCCGCGCGCGTCCGCGCCCAGCGCGTGGACGCCGTCGCGGCCGTCCGGGCGAGCGCGCGCCGGATCAGCGCGGCGTCGCCCGGATCGTCCTCGAGCATCAGGATGCGCAGTCCTCCTTCCTCGCCGGTCGGCGTCACGGGCGGTCGTCCAGCCTCGGCGCGGCCTCGTTGAGGACGAGCCAGTACAGTCCCAATTGCCTCACGGCCTCGACGAACTGGTTGAAGTCCACGGGCTTGCGGATGTAGCTGTTGGCCCCCAGCTTGTAGCCGGCGATCAGATCCTGCTGTTCTTTCGAGGAGGTCAGGATCACGACGGGAACCAGCGCCGTGCGCTCGTCGGCCCGGATGCGCCGCAGAACCTCCAGGCCGTCGACCTTGGGCAGCTTGAGGTCGAGGAGCACGAGTGCCGGCGGGCCCTTCGCGTCCGGTCCCAGCAGCAGTTCGAGAGCCAGGGCGCCGTCCCGGGCCGTGACGATCTTGTTGGCGATGTTGTTCTTCCTTAGGGCCCGCAAGGTGAGGGCCTCGTCGTCCAGATTGTCCTCGATGAGGAGAATGAATTCAGCGTCGCTCATGCGGTCCTCCCGGGCGTCATTGGAATCGTGAAATAGAACGTCGCACCGCGTCCTGGAGAGGCTTCCGCCCACACTCGTCCGCGGTGGCGGTGGATGATGCGCTGCACGGTCGAGAGGCCCACTCCGGTGCCGGGGTACTCGGCCTCGCTGTGAAGGCGTTGGAAGGTGCCGAAGAGCTTGTGGGCGTAAGCGGGATCGAAGCCGGCCCCGTTGTCGCGCACGTAAAAGACCGGGGTCCCGTCCGCCTGCCGGAAGCCGGCGACCTCGATGCGGGCGAGGTCCGTCCTGGAGGTGAATTTCCAGGCGTTGTCGAGGAGATTCTGCAGGACGAGGCGCAGGAGCCGGGCGTCGCCTTCCACGGTGAGGCCGGGCGCGACCGACATCTCGGCGCGGCGCGTGCGGTCGCCGTCTTGGAGTTCATCCGCGATCGACCGCGCCATGGCGCTCAAGTCCACGCGCTCGCGGCGCATCTCGACGCGCGAGACGCGGGAAAGCTCGAGGATGTCGTCGATGAGCTGCGCCATGCGTCGGCTGGCCGCGCGCACGCGGCCGAGGTTCTCCGCGCTCTGGGCGTCCAACTTGCCGGCGCAGTCCTCCAGGACGGCCTGGCTGAAGCCGTCGATGGACCGGAGCGGCGCCCGAAGGTCGTGCGCGACGGAGTAGGAGAAGGTCTCCAGCTCGGTGTTCACGCGCTTGACCTCGTCGACCAGCCTCGCCTCGCCGACCAGTTCCCGCGTGCGCTCCACGAGGTTTCTGGTCACCAGCATCCCGACGAGCGCAACGACGGCGGCGAGGAGTCCGCTGACGGCGACGTTCGTCAGGGCGATGGTCCGCGACTTGGCGTCGATCCACTCCGTGCGCATGCCCACCTCGACGAAGCCGATGGGCGCCGCCATGGAAGGCGTTCGCGCCGTGTCGGCCTCCACGACCGGCACTATGGGGACTTCGACCAGGAGGACGGGAGTCTCGGGGCGTTCCGGGCGGAATTCGCGCCGGACACGGCCGGCGGCGTCGCGGATCCGGAGGCTCCCGATATGCGTGACCGTCCGGCTCGAGTCCACGAGCGCGGCGAGCGACCGCTCGTCCTCCAAGATCATGGGCACGAGGGCGCCGCGGGCCGTCGCCTCCGCGAGCGTCCGCGCCTCGCTCCTGAGCGAATCCTTGAGCAGCCCCTCCGCCTGCTTGGTGGACATGAAGGCGGAGAGACCGGCGATCGTCACGACCGACAGGAGGATGACCACGAACACCTGGCGGGCGAAATAGACCCATTTGACGACGTCCGTGCGGCTGAGATCGTAGTGGAGCAGGGAGGAAGTCGCCGCGTCCACGGCCGCGGCGACCCGGGCCCGGACGCTCAGGATCAGCGCAGCAGCCGCCATGGCCTGCCCGCGGGCGGGGAGATGTTCCATTTGTCGACGAGCGCCCCGTTGAGCAGCAGCGCCCCTTCCCGCGGGGCGGACTGCAGCCGTTCCTCCGGCGCGAGCTCTCCGTCGAGGATCGAGCCGAGCATCTCGGCGGCGCGGGAGCTGAGGCCGACGGCCTCGGGCTCGAAGGCCAGCAGCGCGCCCTGCCGCACCTCCCAGGGGCCGTTGGCGATCATCGGCACGCCGCGCGAGAGGCTCCGCTCGCGCAGGAACTCGAAGCCGGCGCCGCGCACGAGCATGGGGTCCCCGACGACCCAGATCGCCCGTGAGGTCTCGAGGAGGTCGCGCACGGCCGGCGCCAGTTCCTTGAGGCTCGCGATCCTCCTCTCGGACAACGGCAGCCCGCGCTCCGCGGCCCCTTTGCGTATCCAGGCGGCGACGGGCTCGTAGCCCGGGGTGTAGGCGAGGCCGAGCGTCCCGGGCAGCATGGCTTCGACCGCGTCGAGCAGGCTCTCGACGCTGTACGAGAACAACCCCGAGACCGAGGGAGAGGAGAGGCGCTCTCCCGGGACCAGGCCGGCGCCGACGAAGTATACCGGCGCGTCCTCGAGCTCGCGGGTCACGAACGCGGTCGCCTCGTCTCCCACGGCGACGATCAAGTCCATCGACGCGAGCGAGGCCAGGAGCCTGCCTTTCTCGATCGGGTCGGCCGACTCGTTCGGCTTCAGCGAGTGGACGGAGAGGGCGGCGCGCCCGCGCGCGGCGGCCGTCAGCTTCCGGAGCAGCGGCGCGTCGGCGCGGCCCACCACGACCGTCACCGCGCGCGGCGCGGGCGCGGCGGCCGAGGACGGGGGCGTCAGGCACGACAGCAGCAGCGCGAGGGCTTCGGTCGTCATCATCAGTAAGTGACGGTCAACCCGAGCAGGAGAGAGTAGCCGCTGAGCTTGAGATCGCCGAGGCCCTGGTACGGCAGCTTGTAGTAGAGGTCGCTCGCCTCGGCCTTGAGGACGACCCCGTCCCGGACCCGTACGGCCGCTCCCGCGGCGGCCGCCCATAGCGCCTCGCGGCCCCGGCCCGCGTCGTCTCCGTGGGTGAAATAGTCCTCGAAGCGGGCCCATACGGTCAGCGGCTTGCGGAACGCCGTCAGCTTCGTGTAGTCCGCCTTGATGAAGAACCCGTCGGTGCGCCAGTTCTTGGAGCCGAAGTTGCTTACCAGGCCCTCGTCCGCGCGCACGCGCATATAGAGATACTCGCCGTTGAGATCGAAGCCGGCCAATCGCGCGCGCGCATGCGCCCCGGCCATCTGCAGCAGGCGCGCGTCGCCCGCGCCCCATTCGCCGCGGTAGTACGACACGCCGGCGCTCGTCTCCGAGAGCGCCTCGGGCGCGACGTCGACGCGGCCGCCCAGGGCGATGCGGTGGTTGGCGTCGCGGCTGCCGATGTTGTTGGCGATCGTCAGGCCGCCGGGCAGGCCGGCGTTGCGGAAGCTCGCGGTTGAGCCCGGCACCGTGCTGTAGCCGTTGACCGCGTAGACGTCCGCCGTCAGCGCGAAGCCCCCGAGGTCCACCGTCCGCTTCGCCGAGACGCCGATATCCGACATGGGCAGCCCCAGGATGCCGCTCTGGAACACGGGGCCCGTGATCGAGGCGCGTTGGAAGCCGTAGAAGCGGTTCTGGTTGTACCAGCCGAAAGGCAAAGTGATTTTTCCCGCCTGGAAACGGGAGCCGTACGCGAAGTGCTCGATATAGGCGTACTGGATGCGGATCGTCCGCGTGTTGACGCCGACGTCGCGGTAGGTGACGTCCATCAGCACTTGCGTATCCTCGGCTATGCTCGTCGTCGCGAACAGGCCGATGGCGTCGATGGTCATGCCGCGGCTTTCGAGGCGGCCCGAGCCTAAGTTGAAGGAGTTGAGCACGGATGGGGGGCCGTCGATCTTGAAGCGGGACTGGGTCGTGGCTTGGATGTCGCCGTAGCCCGTGAAGATCACCTTCGCCCGCGCGGACGGGCTGGATAGGACGGCGAACGCGGCGGCCGCGGCGAGACCTCGCGACGACGATTTCGACATGGGCATGGCGCGAGTCTAGGGATTTCGCCGCGAATTGTCGATTACAGACTGTAAGGACGTCTCAGTCGGGCCGGGACGGCCGGTCGTCGATGATGAGATGATAGCCGGCGGGAACGGCGTCGACGCGCAGGAACGCGAGGTCTTTCAAGTCCTGGCGCAGGCGCATGACCGTCACGTCGACGGTATTGAGATTGTCGTTGCCGTCCCAGATGCGGTCCAGGAGTTCCTCGCGGCTCATCGCGCGTCGCGCGTGCAGAAGCGTGCAGAACAGCTGGAAGCGGCGAGCGGGGAGCTCCGATAGCCGGTGCTCGTCGATCCAGACCGCCCGCTTGAGAGGATCGACGACGATGCTCCGTTTGCGCGCGGCCGGCGGCCGGAGGAGAGCCGCGACGCGGGGCAGGAGGGATTCGAACCCGGCGCCCTTGAGGAAGACCGGCCCGAGACCCAGCGCCTCGGCGGCGGTCTCCAGGATGCCGTTCGGGATGGCTCGCCCGGTCATCAGGATCGCGGGTATCGCGGCGGTCTCCGAGCTCGCTTGGAGGGCCTTGACGAGCGCGACGCCGTCCAGGCCGGGCATCGCGATATCGCTCAGGATGACGGCGGGACGGGCGGCCGCGTCGCGAACGATCTCAAGCGCCTCTCGGGTGGAGGCGGCGCTGGTGACTTCGAGGCCATTCTTCTCGAGCAGGCGGCGGAGCAGGCAGCGCTGCTCTCTCTCATCATCGACGACGAGCACTCGCCTGTTCATTTGTTTATTATACCAATTACAACTCCGTTCAGGCGAAGAACCCGCGCTCATGGAGGAGGCGCGTCGAGGATCTGGCGCACCTTCTCGAGCAGATCCGCGGCGGTGAACGGCTTGGAGATGAAATGGCCGCTCGAGGCGGAGGACTCCGCTATCTTTTCCTCGGCGTAGCCCGAGGTGAACAGCAGCCTGCAGCCGGGGCGGGCCGCCTTCAGCCGCCGGGCGAGCTCCGGGCCGCTCATCCCCGTCATGACGACGTCGGTCAGCACCAGGCTGGGCTGCTTGTCGGGGTCGCGGCACATCCTCAGCGCCTCCTCGCCGTCGCGGGCCTCGCGGACCGTGTAGCCCCGGGTCTCCAGGATGCGCTTCGCGATGAGGCGGACGGCGGGGTCGTCGTCCACGACCAGGATGGCCTCCGTTCCCTTCGTCGACCCGGCGGGCGCCGGCTTGAGCGCGGCGTCGAGCTCGGCGTCGACGGCGGGCAGGCATATCCGGAAGGCGGCGCCGGCGCCGGGCCGGCTGTCGACCTCGATGAAGCCGTTCGACTGCTTGACGATGCCGTAGACCGTGGCCAGGCCCAGGCCCGTGCCCTTGGGCTTCGTCGTGAAGAACGGCTCGAACATGTGGGACATCGTCGCGGCGTCCATCCCGACCCCGCTGTCCTCGACGGACAGCTTCACGAAGCGCCCCGGCCGGACGTCCGGGTGATGGCGGAGGTCCCTCTCGTCGACGACGACGTTCGAAGTCCTCAGCACGAGCGTTCCGCCCTTGGGCATCGCGTCGCGGGCGTTGACGACGAGGTTGAGGATGACCTGCCCGATCTGGTCGGCGTCCACGTGCACGTGGTCGAGGTCCGCGGCCGGAAGGACGGTCAGCTTGATGTCCTCGCCGATGATGCGCTGGAGCATCCGGTCGAGCTCCGCGAGCACGCGGTTGAGGTCGAGGACCTTGGGCGCGAAGACCTGGCGCCGGCTGAAGGCCAGGAGCTGGCGCGTCAGCGCCGCCGCTCGGAAGGCCGCGTTGAGTATCTCCCGGATGTCGGACCGCAGGCCGTCGTCGAGCTTCGGGCTCAGCAGGGCCATCTCGCTGTAGCCGGTGATGGCCGTCAGGATGTTGTTGAAGTCGTGGGCCACGCCGCCGGACAGCCGGCCCAGGGCCTCCATCTTCTGCGACTGCAGGAGCTTCGCCTGGCTCTCGCGAAGGGCCGCCTCGGCCTTGAGCCGCTCCTC